>CAXGAP010000115.1:0-1526 GCA_964008075.1 uncultured Flavobacteriaceae bacterium | reverse complement strand
ATGGTGTCGTATCTAAAATTCATCAGAGTGAATAAAGAACTGATAATACGATCGAATTCCTCTGCTGTTGATTTTGCACTGCTCAAGGATGGAAAGTTAATTGAGCTTAATAGAGAAGTAGATAATAACAAGTTTTCTGTTGGTGACATTTATGCTGCCAAGATCAGAAAACCCATTTCCGGTCTGAATGCTGCTTTTGTCAGCGTAGGTCATGATAAAGACGGTTTTTTACACTATCACGACTTAGGTCCTAACCTTTCTACTTTATTAAAATATTTTAAACAGGTAAGCTCAGGAAGAATCAAAGATTATTCTATAAAGAATTTTCGTTTCGAAAAAGAAATACCCAAAGATGGATCTATACAAGATTATTTGCAGCCCCAACAACAAATTCTTGTCCAGATTGTCAAAGAACCAATTTCCACTAAGGGACCAAGAGTAAGTTCAGAGTTGTCCCTCGCAGGTAGATTCATGGTGCTCATTCCCTTTTCAGATCGCATTTCAATTTCACAAAAAATCGAAAGCAATACTGAAAAAGATCGATTAAAAAAACTAGTCAAAAGCATTCGACCCAAGGGATTTGGTATAATTATCAGAACCGTCGCGAAAAATCAAAAGGTCAAAGAATTGGATTCCGATTTGCAACAACTGCTAGGCAGATGGAAAAATTTGTGTGAGAAATTTGTCAAAGTGGATCAATATCCAAACAAAATTCTTAGTGAAATCAATCGGTCCTCTTCAATTTTAAGAGACATTTTTGATAACGATTTTACAGGAATCCATGTTGACGACCCAGAGATGCGTCAGGAAATAATGGATTATTTAAAAACCATCGCACCAGACAAGGTATCAATTGTCAAGTATTTCAAAAATAAATCCACTCCCATTTTCGACCATTTTGGAATCGAAAGACAAATCAAAACTGCGTTTGGTACAACAGTATCGATGCAAAAAGGTGCCTATTTGGTCATCGAACACACCGAGGCGCTGCATGTAATTGATGTCAACAGTGGTAATAGATCCAACAAGGCCAAATCACAAGAACAAACTGCCTTAGAGGTCAATCTGATTGCCGCCAGTGAAATTGCTAGACAGCTAAGATTGAGAGATATGGGAGGTATTATTGTGATTGATTTTATAGATCTCAATAGCAACGAAAATCGAAAAAAATTATTTGAACATCTTCGAAAGGAGATGGAAAGTGACAGAACGAAACATAAAATTCTGCCACCTTCACGATTTGGATTGATCCAGATCACACGACAACGGGTTCGACCTGAAATGAGTATTAAAACACGAGAGCCCAATCCTAACAAAAACGGTGAGGTTGAAGCTCCAATTGTTTTAATAGACAAAATCGACGCAGAGCTTGACAGAATTGTCAAGCATAGGCATAACAAGAAGAAAGAGTTGCATTTGCATCTTCACCCTTTTGTAGCTGCCTATCTAACTAGCGGTTTGCCTTCCATCCGAACCAGCTGGTATTTTAAACACAAAAAGTGGGTGCGTATAGTACCCCGTGATGC
>CAXGAP010000114.1:0-1530 GCA_964008075.1 uncultured Flavobacteriaceae bacterium | reverse complement strand
AAAAATAAATCAGATTTTGCTGGTGAAGGCGGTGAGGGTGCAGACCAATTAGATGCAACTGAACTTGCTAAACAACTTAAAAAGGCCATTGATACTGGAGAGGTGACGGTTGAAATGCTCGGCGAAAACGTTGTTATTAATTTTCCTGAGGAAAAAACGTCTGATGAAGATATCAGCACAATGATCGCTGAAACATTGGAAGCTTTGAACGAGGCTCGAGAGAATGCTGGGGCAGGAGCTTCGGAGCAAGAGGTGCTCTTTGGTGGAATTGAAGGTGAACTTGAAAAGTTAGCGGCATCAATGACTGAGGCCTCCCCTCAAAATGGAGAGGGTCCAGGTGGGTCATCTCAAGAAGCATATCAAAAGCAACAAAATGCATCACGTACGACTGAAGAACTTACAACTGCTCTGAAACAGCAAATTGATCAGGGTTTAGTCGCAGTTGAGCAACGTGATGACAAGGTGTTTATTACCGTAGGATCGGGTGGCGCATTTCCTTCGGGTACTGCAGATTTGACTGAAGAGGCACAAAGAATCTTAGATCGTATTTCTCTAGCAGCAATGAGCCCAAAAAGCACAATTACTGTTACTGGTCATACTGACGATGTTCCTATTGCCAATGCACAATTTCGTGACAATTGGGACTTGGCAGCTGGCAGGGCATCCAGTGTTGTTCAAGCCATACAGAGAACTGGTTTAATTGATGGTGATCGTCTATCGGCAGTGAGTAAGGGCGAAATGGCACCGCTAGCAGACAATGCAACAGCGGCTGGTCGCTCGGAAAACCGTAGAATTGAGATAGAAATAACCTATTAAGGCTAAATTGTTTTTTTGTGGGTCGTTTCAACCTATAGTGGAGATCAAAAAATATGGTTGAAGTTGCGAAGGAAGTTGCAAAGCCCGACTACTTAAGTTTAGTTAACAAAAGTGGCTCTGGGTTCAATGTGTCTGAGCTCGTAGATGCCATCGTGGGTTCAGAAATTGAACCTAAAAGAACTCTGCAAAAAACAAAGCAAGAAAAAACAGAAAATGCTATTTCTGGCATTGGTTTTTTAACCTCCCAAGCCAGTACTACGCAAACAAGTTTCACATCTGTAAAGAGTAACACATTTTTTGAAATAAGTTCCTCAAATTCATCTGGTGTGACTGTAAAGGCAGAAGATGAAACAAAATTGCAGGCTGGCATTAGGAGTATTTCAAATGTCACGACTGCAAAAAAGATGGCCTTTGAGTTTGGGGGGTTTTCAAACCTTACGGATAAATTTACTGCAAATCTAAAAATTGACCTTGGCAAATGGACTAAAACAGCTGCAAGTAGTTCGGCGAATACTGATAGTTTTGCAAGCCAAAAAACCTATATGGTAACCTCACCAATATCGGCTGGTGCCGATGTAACTAAAATAACAGATGAATCAGATTATGGTGGTGGATCACCTATACCTGCGAATACGACATTTACGGTCAAGAATGGCGATTCTGACACTATTTCATCGGCATCTATAAAAGAGATTGATGTCTATGCATTTCAAG
>CAXGAP010000113.1:0-1533 GCA_964008075.1 uncultured Flavobacteriaceae bacterium | reverse complement strand
TTTTGAAGCCATTTTGCCAGGTGCTCAGAAAAACTTCTTCGAACAATAATATTGTATGTAGGTTTATCATCAGTTAAAGATAAAACAATATTGGATTTTGCCATCAAGGTTTGCGCGCAGTATCCTGGTCTGGGTAAACTTTTTTCCAAGTTCAGAGTGCATCCTTTTGAGATGGCATTGCTCGCCCTATTGCCACTGAGTTTCATTTGGATTAGCGCTCCTGATTGATTGATGATGTGCATTCCATTTTTTGACGATGGATTTCTCACAAGTATTTTTTTTTCAGCATCTGCGACCAAAAGCCACTCATTCGGACCTAACCAATAAAGTTGGTGTTTATCAGATGTGAATGTATTGGGCTCAAGAGGCAATGATTGACCGAGCAGATTAAAAACCTCATCAAAAAAAAGTTTGTCTTCAGCTTCTCCTCTGATAATAAAAAAACTGAGATTGCTGTCAATTTCTAGAAATGCATCTTGAGTATCCCTATTTTTATCTAGATCTTTTTTAATTCGAGTTAAAGGATGATGTTTGCTTTCATTCAACATTTTGCCGCTCTCCGCTTGGGTCATAGAACACAGGATTTACAACTTTGACTTCAATTTCAGTGCCACAGGATGCTACCGCTAAGAACTCCTCACCATGTCTATCTCTTCCTGACTCGATCATGGCCATTGCAATGGGGTGACCGAAAACTGGGCTATAATAACTGGAACTTACATGCCCATACATTGGTATTGGTTTTTTATGAGCACCTTTCCTTATTATCTGTGCGCCCTCGGGAACAACTGTTTTTCCATCCAATGACAGCAAACCCACCAATTGTTTACGGTCATTTCTGATGGAATCTTCTCTCAATAATGATCTTTTTCCGATAAAATCTTTTTTTCTTGACAACATCCACCCCAATCCAGCATCTTCGGGGTTTACAGACCCATCTGTGTCTTGGCCAACAATAATAAAACCTTTTTCTGCTCTCAATACATGCATTGTCTCTGTGCCATATGGCGTTATTTCATATTCCTTGCCTGCCTCAATTAAAATATTCCACAAATGCAGTGCATAATTGCTGTCGACATTAATCTCAAAAGCCAATTCACCACTGAAACTTACCCTGAAAACATCAACATCTATATCATCAATCTTTGATTTCACAAAAGTCATGAATTTCATGCTTTCTTTATCAATTCCGGTGACCATCAGTTTTTTTAATACTTTTCTGCTGTTGGGTCCTGCCAGAACTATGGTCGAAAGCTGTTCTGTCAGTGACGTCAAATAAACATCCAAATCTGGCCATTCTGTTTGATGCCATTGTTCAAGCCAACTCATAACTGTAGCAGCTCCACCAGTCGTGGTAGTCAAGTAGAAATGATTTTCAGCCATTCTCGTCATCACGCCGTCATCCTTAATCATTCCATCTTCACCAAGCATGATGCCATAAGCACATTGGCCTATTGCCATCTTTGATACATCATGAGTGTATATTCTCTCCAAAAAATTTAGCGCGTCCTTACCTTGAACATCAATCTTGCC
>CAXGAP010000112.1:0-1557 GCA_964008075.1 uncultured Flavobacteriaceae bacterium | reverse complement strand
CCACCAGCGCCCACCACACAAAGCGATGACGATTATAAGGGGTTTGCGTAATGACTGATGGAAATCTTTTAACGGTAGCACAAGCAGCTGTGCGCTTGTTTGGAAGTGATGATCGATCAAACTATGTGAGGACGCTGCATCTCGTAAACTCAGGAAAAATTCATCACTTAAAAATTGGACGTAAGATATTAATTAATCGAGAAGTGATTGACCAGGTGGGCAAGCCACCTAGTCACAATCAAGCACCTTAGAAAACATCAGCGAATTGTTGGACGAGTTTGTCAGAGGCAAACTTGTCCTCTTTCTTTTCGTCTAACCAATGGCCGTATGTTGTTTGAGTAACTTTAATAGTCTCATGACCCATGTAGTTTTTGACGCGCCATAAGTCGTCAGGAAAAGCTTGTAGAATATTTGACGCATAAAAGTGTCTAAGGTCATGCCAAGGAATATGCTGCACACCAGCCTTCTTACACGCTACTGTGATTGCGTTTAAAAATTTATCAGATTGCTTTGGAGTGCCAACGCGCGAAGCAAACACATAAGTATCTGGATCGTTTGGCCTACCCTGTTGCAAAAACAGTTCTCGCAACTCTTGACCTAACTGTGGATGTAACGGGATCACCCGTCTGCCAGCCTTAGTTTTTGTCTCACCAGGAATAGCACACTTTGGTTTCATCGCTTGAGTAACGTGGATTTTTAAATTGTCGAGATCTACTTGACCCCAAGTCAATGCGCGCTGTTCGCCTTGGCGTAAACCTGTCAAGCAAGCGAAACGAAAAGCTAGTTTCCAATGAGGATAAATTGCTTCCTCAATAGCCTTGATTATTGATGGCAAAATCTTCTCAGCTTTAATGCCGCTCTTACCTTTTTTCTCACCTCTAGCTTTTGCTCTAAATGCTGGATTACTTTTTCTGCATTCCATCGAAATAGCATAGTCACACATTACAGAAAGAGAACTTAGATGATTGGCAACAGTCTTTTTTGTATTGCCTACCATAAGCTGTTTGACCAGCTGATTTTCAACCTTGCCTTTTGTCAGATCTGCAACACGCATTTTTGCTAATGGCTGACCATCCACAATACACTTCAAATGCATCTTTGCGTGACGTACTTTTACGTCATGACCATCTTGAGCAATTTCCCTGGTTCTAAGTTGATCGGCAAGATGCTGTTCATACTCAACCCAAAGATCTGCAAATGTCCACTTCCATGAGTCGGTAGTGTCAGCAGCTGGGCTAGCCTCTGCGCTCAACTGCTCGATAAAGTGCAGCGCGTCTTGCTTAGTCCAAAAATATTTGCGTGTTCCATTTTTTAAAACATAACGAGAATCTACCAACCAAGGTGCATGACCAGCTTTCGATCTTGATTTTGAAATTTTCGGTATAAGATTTAACATTTAAGTTCTCCAAAAAGTTGTCGCTATACGTTGTCATATAGCAATTTTGGAGAGGTAATACCAGACTTTTGGAGGGGAAATCCCTCCACCCGTTTAATATTTTAGGCACACGGACAGGCACACAGAGGGGTAAAAACTTGTTAAGTGTATGTATTTGTTGG
>CAXGAP010000111.1:0-1577 GCA_964008075.1 uncultured Flavobacteriaceae bacterium | reverse complement strand
AGCGCACACGCATGGGGTGCGTGGGGTCGCAGGTTCAAATCCTGTCATCCCGACAACATGATGCCTAACTTTGTCAGAGTTAGGTTTTTTTGTTTCTTTGAGCCATATGAAAATAAAACATTTATTTTTTATTTCGCTTCTGCAAGTTTTCGTTGCTTGTGGACAGACTGATGTTAACATTTCCGTTCCAGATCAAATAAATTACTCCTTAAAATTGATAGTCCCCAATCTCGAAATCCCTTGGGGCATCGCTTACCTTCCTGACAACAGTTTGTTGATTACTGAAAAACAAGGTGAACTCATTCATTTTAAAAATGGAAAGAAAACAAGTATACAAAATGTACCCAATCCCTATGTCAGAGGTCAAGGAGGGTTAATGGGAATCGCAACCCATCCCGATTTTGAGCAGAACAACATCATATATTTCACTCAGTCATCTTCTGTAGAATCAGAAGAATCAGGTGGAAACACTGCACTCTATCGTGCTGTTTTACAAGAAAATGCCTTGCAAGATGTTACTCTACTGTACAAAGCCAAACCAAACACCAAAAAAGGAACTCATTTTGGCTCTCGAATTGTGTTTGACAACAGTGGATATTTATACTTCACTATTGGAGACAGAGGCAAAAGAGATGAAAATCCACAAGACCTAAGTAGAGATGGTGGGAAAGTATATCGTTTGATGGAGAATGGGGATATCCCTATTGACAACCCTTTTGTTGATGTTAAGGATGCCAAGACTGCTGTGTTTTCCTATGGCCATCGAAACCCACAAGGAATGACCAAACACCCTGTTACAGGTGAGATATGGACACATGAACATGGTCCGAGAGGGGGTGATGAAATCAATATCGTTCAAGCAGGAAAAAACTATGGCTGGCCATCGATTACTTATGGGAAAAATTACTCGGGTACTATCATCACAAAAGACAAAGAGCTGCCTGGCATGGAACAACCTTTATATTATTGGATTCCGTCGATTGCTCCCACTGGAATGGCTTTTGTTCACAATTCTAAATATGCTGATTGGGAAGGGAATTTGGTTGTTGGATCACTGAAATTTAATTACCTAGAACGCTTAGTTATCGAAAATAACAGTGTCGTTTTTAGAGAAAAAATAGCTGCTGACATTGGTCGTGTTCGTGATGTTATTCTTGGCGCAGATGGATTTCTTTATCTTGCTGTTGAAAATAAGGGGATTTATAAAATCGTTCCGAAAGGATGAAAATATCACTGCTGTTTTTCTTTTTTTCAACAATCGCTTTTACACAACAAAGTTTTGAAAAAAGCTATGAACATGGAAAGCTATTGTATGATGATTTTTGTGTTCGCTGTCATCTTCCAAATGGACTTGGAGAAAGTGGTCTTGTACCTCCCCTTGCCAACGCTGATTTTTTAAATGATATAAAAGCCACTGTTCATAGTATCAAATATGGCATCCATGGACCAATCTTAGTGAATGGGGTAGAATACAATGGGTCGATGTCTCCCATGGGTCTAGATGATGATGAAGTTGCAGATGTCACAAATTTTATTTTAAACAGTTGGGGCAACACCTCAGATGTGATTATTGATGA
>CAXGAP010000110.1:0-1606 GCA_964008075.1 uncultured Flavobacteriaceae bacterium | reverse complement strand
TTTAGAGTTCCAGTTGCTAAGTTGGCGGCGGCCCAATTAGCCATCAAAGACCGTATTGATCCTTCTATATAAACTGGGTATGTAAACGTTTACAAACTTATGATCACAATATATTGATGCAATATAATTCATCAGCACAACATAAGGTATTTAAATTTGCTTACGTTGATTAAAACAGTGACGATTTCGTGCTTGGTTCTTTTGCCGGTGGTGTTGGGTGCGGATACGCAAAAGGAAGTTATCGAGAAGCTTGAAAAATTTGAGCAAAAAAATATCAGTAATTTAGATCCATGGGGCGTTGCGCATTTGTTTGGTTTGACCAAAGTAAGGCGCCCTTCCGAATGGACTGCCTCAAGATTATTGTCTCTTCCTATTCCTAAGAGTGATAAGCAAATGTCTTGTCTTGCGGAGGCCCTATATTTTGAGGCTCGTGGGGAGCCAATTAAGGGACAATTAGCTGTAGGAGAAGTTATCTTAAATCGGGTTGACGATGCGCGATACCCAAATTCGATATGTAACGTTATAAATCAAGGAACAGGGCGCCGATTTGCTTGTCAATTTACTTACACTTGTGACGGGAAGCTAGAGACTGTAAATGAGCAAAAACCTTATGAAATGGCCTTGAAAATAGCAAAGATTCTCATGACGACTCATGACAGAAAACTGACAAAAGGATCGACTCACTATCATTCGAATTATGTAAATCCAAAGTGGTCAAAAAAATTCGAGCGAGTTGCAAAATTTGGCCGTCATATTTTTTACAGACAGCCAATGCTGGTATCTCAAAGATAATTATGACGTAGAACACCCTCGCAAAGACGGCGTTGTTGTATCAATTAATGAAAAACTGCCTATCTATTATACATTAAAGATATCTGGTGACTTATGAGTAACGAAATCTATCTGGCATTTGCTCATCCAAAAGAGCGTTCCGAGGCTAGTGAAATGGAAACGGTTCACGATAGAATCTCGGTTAGAGATCATATTGTTGACGTGGAGATTGGTGCTTTTCAGTCTGAAAGAGGAAGTAAGCAGAGAGTATGCTTTAATATTGTGGTTGAGGTGAAACCATTTCAACGCAAAATAAAGGACGATGTTGATCGTATATTATCTTACGACAAGGTTACGGAAGCTATTACAATTGAGCTAAATGTTGAAAGACTAAATCTATTGGAAACACTAGCAGAGAGAATTGCTGATAGAATATTAGTTGAGCCGCAAGCCATAAGGGTTTTTGTGCGAATAGAGAAATTGGATAGGGGTCCAGGTGCCTTAGGTGTTGAAATCGTTCGCCATAATGAAACAAAGCAAGCGAAGTTAGTTGCGCCACAAGACTTTCAGTTTAATTGCCCAAAAATATTTGTTGTGTCTAATGAAGCATTTGCGTCTTTTCAATTAAAAACATGTATTGATGAGTTGGAAAAATTAGGCCAATCTGCCATCTTTTGTGTCGGGCTGCCTAGTGAAAATTACTCGAAAGTAGAACAAATACAGGTTCAACGAAGAATAGATCTGTTAGCAATTGAGCAAAACGCATGGAAACTTGCTGCGTATGATAAACGCTGTGTTGTTGTTGAAACAAAAACTGAATTGGATTGGGCCGTAA
>CAXGAP010000109.1:0-1625 GCA_964008075.1 uncultured Flavobacteriaceae bacterium | reverse complement strand
TCAAATTTTTGTAGAACCAGAGGGGTGGAATACAGTTGAAGTGTATGTAAATGGGTTTTCAACATCTCTTCCAGAAGACGTTCAATTTCGAGCCTTGACAGCTGTTAAGGGTTTTGAAAACGTAAAGTTCTTTCGCCCAGGATATGCGATAGAATACGATTATTTTCCTCCGACTCAACTAAAGCACAGTTTGGAAACCAAACCAGTTAATGGCTTGTTTTTCGCAGGCCAAATCAATGGCACCACAGGTTATGAAGAGGCAGCTGCACAGGGGCTAATTGCAGGCATCAATGCACATCAGTATCACAATGAAAAAGAACCCTTTTCTTTACGAAGAGATCAAGCTTATATAGGGGTTTTGATCGATGACCTTATAATCAAGGGTACTGAAGAGCCTTATCGAATGTTTACCTCTAGAGCAGAGTACAGAACTTTGCTTCGACAAGACAACGCCGACACACGCCTAACGCCTTTATCGCATAAAATAGGCTTAGCAACAGACGAAAGGCTGCGAGTGATGGAGAGCGCACAGGAGCGCGCAAATCGTCTGATCGATTTTTTAAGAAAAACAAGCATACAGCCAGATCAAATCAACTCTATTCTTAACAGAAAGGATACGGCAGTAGTCAAACAATCAACCAAACTGGCAAAGATTTTGTCTCGTCCTCAACTGTCAATTAATGACCTTGCTTCTCTTGCACCACTGGCAAATTTTTTAGAGGAAAACGAATCCCACCAAGATACTTTAGAACAAGCACAAATACAGATTAAGTATGCTGGCTATATAGAAAAGGAGGAGGCTCAAGCAAAGAAATTGGATCGCCTTGAATCGATTAAGATTCCTGATGGATTTGATTACAACAACATGCAATCGATATCTATAGAGGCACGCCAAAAACTCACAAAAATACAACCCAAAACGCTATCCCAAGCTTCAAGAATCAGTGGCGTTTCTCCTAGTGACATCAGTGTTTTATTGGTCCACATGGGGCGTTAAGTTCCACGTGGAACATCAAGCTAGAGACAATGAAAAAAACAGTTTGTATCGACCATTTAGTCACAGGAGAGACCTTCGTGCTGGAGCCTGATCAGAACTATGAAATCTTACAAACCACTCCCCAACCTGAAAGATGTGATCGCTACTACAACCACTCCAACTATATTTCTCACAGAGTAAAAGGAAGGTCTTTATTTTTTGCTTTTTATGCTTTGTTGAGACAATTAAATCATAAGTACAAAACAAAATTGATTCACAAGCATATATCAACCAAAGGAAGGCTATTAGATTTTGGCGCTGGAACAGGCTCTTTTGTGCGGTTTGTCCAAAAAAAAGGATGGGACGCTGAGGGGTATGAACCCAACACCAACGCACATAGTCCCAAAGCATCGTATGTAAAAGAATGGATCAAAGCTTCTTATTACAGCGCCATTACGGCCTGGCATGTGATTGAACATTTACCCAATCCCAAAGCGTTTTTACACCAGGCACACGATTCATTACAAAAAGGCGGAAAGATGTTTGTGGCCTTGCCAAACTATAAGTCGTGGGATGCTAAAAAATATGGCGCCCAATGGGCGGGCTATGATGTGCCGAGGCATCTTTGGCATTTTTCCCTAAAAGGCTT
>CAXGAP010000108.1:0-1632 GCA_964008075.1 uncultured Flavobacteriaceae bacterium | reverse complement strand
TCCCAAAGCACCTCTTGTACAGCCAATGCCAGTTTGGACACCATGTGCCAGTAAATAGATCCTAGCCCTTCAAAGCCAAAAAACGTTCCTGATCGGCCCGTAAATGATTTGTGATCAAACAATTCTTCAAACACATGCAATAGAGCTTCTTTTTCAGTTGCAACCAAATTGTCATAACGAGCTGGCAAGTTAGATAATGCATTTTTCAAGCTGTCCGCATTTGTAAAATTGCCAGTGAAATGATAAGCCCCAGCAGAATCCTTTTGAATAACTTGTTTGTTGTTGTCAGCAAGTAACGTTTTCAATAGAGTTGAGCTTTCAACATCTTGTGCTGGCACATTGTTTTTCTGAAAAAAGCGAGGTAAATCTTTGTTGGGATACAAAATATAACTGTTTTGATCCTCTCGGTAAAGCTTGCTGTTTCGCATTTGATTGAGCACCTCGTCAACCTGAACTGGACTCAAATAGCCAGAGCTTAAAACGGCCACTTGCCCTTCTAGCATTTCGTCAAGATAGGAAACGGACACGCCGCCCTGATCTTCAAATGTGATTAGATTGTAGGCATGGTACAAACCATCTTCCCTTTTGTTCGCATCAATTGAATGGTCAATAAACGCCAAACTTAGGCGGATAAACTCTTTGAGGTCTGCTGTACTGATGTCAGCTGTTTTTGTAGAAAACCCATTGTTGTAAACCTGATTTCGATAACTACTTCCCGCTTGGCCTAGTGCATCTACAAAAGATTGACGTTCTTGATCACCAATCTTATTGGTAAGTAAGCTCTCATGTTTTACGAGTTCCTTAGAAATTTCATTGAAAAAATCATAAAGCTCCACGGATACTGCAGAAGTAGTAAAATCAACACTATCGATCAAATTATCTAAAAACGAAAAGAAACGACGCATATAATACAGGGTCACCATGGATGTTCCATTACCAACCAGCGCATTGTTGGCGTCGTTCCATTCGGGTCGTTGGGTGTTGAGCCAAATCCCTGCTTCTGGAACAAAATTTGACATTTTGGCAAGAGTGGTTGCCAACAATTTTTCAAGCATGTTGACGTGATACACTTCACCACTCGGCGTTTTAAGCAAAGCCCCATCAGCACCCAGAGTTTCTTTTTGTTGATCAATTTGATTGTGTAACTCCTCGTCAAAAAGTATTGTATCCTTAGGGTTTTTCACAATGTCATCATACGACTTGATGATATAAGGAACATGGGCGTAGACAAAATGGTTTTCCGCCAAACTATTTGCCAGCTTTCCAGGGAAGTGTTTTTGGATAAATTCCAAAAACTTCAACAAATAAATGATTTGATGATCTCCCCAATACCCAATATAAGACCATGGATCGTGTGGCTTGATAATTTCCCAATCAAACCCATCTTTGGTAACTCGATATGGGTTGTACCCGTCAAAGGTTGATGCATTGAGAAATCTAAAAATCATCCCTTCTATAAAAGATGGATATGCATGTGCAAGCGCTTCCCAGTTTTGGAAAATATCGCGCCAGTTGCCTTGGTAATCTAGAATTTTTGATCCATCATTTTCGTTTTGGGTGTTGATCGAAAACCAGTTCCATGGACGACTCGGATCGCCATGACGGCGACTAAATTTGAGTGGCAAGTATTCT
>CAXGAP010000107.1:0-1711 GCA_964008075.1 uncultured Flavobacteriaceae bacterium | reverse complement strand
CAAAAAAACGAATGACATCAGGTCCCCCGGTACCAAGCTCTCTGCCAAATAAATTGTAAAAAGTTAAGTTATGGGCCGTAAATGAATTTGCTAACTGGGTAAAGGGCGATGACGAAATGAAATTTGCTTCTCCTTGAGACAGTCCGTTGATTAAATCGTTTAGCATGGTGGCACCGTGATTTTCTCGGATATCCATGAAATCCAAAGTTGATAGATGAAAGAAAGAAGCGACTTCCTCGCAATCCTCTTTTGCGACCGCAAATTGCAGAATATGTCCGGCAGCTCCGAATCCTTTGGTCTGCATGCCCACAGATTTTTTGGCTTGTTTTATTTCCCACTTTAGATCTTGCGGAGAAATGGGCAGGATATGTTCGCCTTCGGAGTAATTGAAGATATAGCCTCCCTTGAGTAAGTAATCGTCAAGGTAATAAATTTTCTTTTCCATAACCTGGCAGTCTTCAAGATCCCTCAGAAATACCTGTAAAAAATTTTGATTTTGATTTGGAATAAAATGCAAACACTCTTCGGGGATGGCGTACCTATTCTCGTAGTGCTGCACTAATTTGTCTTTGCTATCAGCAAGCTCACCGTGAACAGACTCCAAAGACGCTATGGTTGCGGTATCGAATTGATCACACAGAGTCAGCCCTTTGGAGCGCAACGGATACATGGTTTGTTGAATTTGTCTGGAATTGGGATAACTTTTGATCACTTCCCAGAACATACAAAAATCATCCTTATCCTCAGTCATAAAATCCATGAGATAGGTGCGCGAAGGCTTGCTGACGGTAACGCCGTACCAACTATCTTCACCGAGCAACGTAAGGTTTAGTTCACTTGGCGACTGGCTGAGTCTTTCGACCAATTTATTGGAGGTTAAAGTGAGGTGATAAGTGCCGAGATCGGTTTTATGCGATGCACACGATTTTAAAGGAATCATGTAGTCAAAAATTTTGTTATCGTCACGCTCGGGATCAAACTCATCCATCAAATCGTGATAGCGATCAAACGATACGTACTCTTCGCTTAAAAAAACAATCGGACAGTTTTTCTGCTCCAAGATATCAACCAAATATCCGTGCACCGGTTCTGCAACACCTTGCTCCTTCGAACTCAACCATGACTCTAAGGCAATCGACATTTTATAAGGATCGACGAATAAGATATCGCTGCGATCTTCATCGATATAAATCTCAACATCCCCGCGCTCAAAATATCGTAAGCGCATGACTTGCTCAGCCGTTTCTGAAAACGGCCCTTTGAGCAGTTCAAGTGCCTCTGCTTCCTCAGCGTCCTCGCTCGCGACCATCATTGGTACCAGATAGAAGTGATGCAACGCCATAAAGGAGCTCATGATGATTAATGGAATGATTGCTAGATATTTCATGGGTTTCTCCACAGTTATTTTTTAATCGATACTCGATAGACAATTTCATCAACCACCGGCACGCCGTTGATTTTTTCCAACGTAGCACCGACTTCACTACTCCTATATTTTTTGACCAACGCACCGTCTTGAAAACAGTACACCCAGGTCGAAAGCGGATCTTCTTTAATGATCAGTTCAAAATAATTTTCCGACTCGCAATGCGCCTTTGCATTTTTATTGATCTTTATTTTTTTCATGTAGTTTTGACTCCATGAATAAGATTAAGTTCTCATGATCTATCTCAAGTGCGACTGATTATGTCGTTAACAGAATTTAGGATGT
>CAXGAP010000106.1:0-1737 GCA_964008075.1 uncultured Flavobacteriaceae bacterium | reverse complement strand
CGGCTTTTTGTAGTTGTGCCATTGTGGCACCTTTTGGAATACCATGTCTTTGACTGTCACCTGGTTTGCCCGGACCTTTGCCGTCTGCAAAGTTTTCTACCATATCTTTTTTATATAAAAGTTTATAAGCATTTTTTATCTGTTGCACTTTATCTCTAGCCTCAGGTTTTTGCCTTTCAGTGCTCCACCAATGATTCATAAATTTAATCCACTCTTCATCACTTACTCGTATTGGCTTCAATTGTTTTAATCTCTCTGGCTCTTTTGCTCTGAATTCATCCATGTTATCTTTAGTAATAACACTGATCGTAGGTGTGTAAGGTTTACCTAGTTTTTTAAATGCCGCTCTGCTCTCTGGACTATCAAACTCCATTGGAAAGACAAGTTTTTTTGCTCGTAGTTCAGTCCACACTTTTGAATCCTGTTCAGTTTCGAAGTATGCTTTAGGTTTACCTTTGCCCAGTTTTAATTTTTTAACATTCATGTATTGTCCACCAACAGGTACATCTTTTGTTGCATTTTGTTTGGTTACAATACCAACACCATATTCATCTGTTTTAGCCACCATGTGTTTGGATTTGTATGTTTGCAAACCTTGTTGTACTTTAGACAAAGAATCTCTATTGGCTTGATATAATATACCAAAGCCACCTGCCTGTGTCCAACGTTGAATGTTGATAGGTCTATCATCAATTAAAATGTTTGGTTGTTTTGTTTGTTTGTTGATTGCCCAAGATTCTTTTCTGCCTGTAACCACAACATCTTTAGGTGGTTCTAAATGTTTATTAATCCAAACCTTTTTATATTTTGCTGAATTTTCATTGTCACCTCTCAATGGTGAAGTGTTTATTGAATATGTTCCACCAGTAAAGTCTTTGACCATTTTAATTAAGTTATCTGCTGTTGGAAATTTAGGTAGTGTTTCAAAAAAGTTTGTGCCAGTAATTCTAGCAATTACTTCTGATTTTAAATCTTTTGTTTTGTCATTGGTAAGTTCTTTCCAGTGCTCAACTCCGTAAAGTTTTTCCACACCTCCAAAGAAGTCAGCCAAGACTCCATCCATATCCAAATACACTGTTGGCATTTTATCCATATCCTCATTATACAACCTTTTGTTGTAAATGTCAACTTTGCTGTGCAAATCGGATAGACGCATTAATTGAAACCAAAATGTGTAACTTCTGGATATTTGGCAATGATTTTTCTTGCTAGTTCGTTATGATATTTGATTGTTTTATTCATGTGACCTTCTTCTCTGCCACCAGTATAAATTTTTGGTCCACCAGGATTTTGGTCAACTGTGGTTGGTATTTCCTTGGAAGGTTTGCCAATATTTTTTTGAAGCCATTGAGTTGATCTAGCAATAAATTCTTTTGCTGGCACTGGACTTTGATCTTCAAAATCTGGATTGTAACCTAGTGCATCAAGAAACATTCTCATACTGCCGTTGCTCATGTATGGCGTATCCAGTTCTTCGTCTTTGGACCATGCAGTAGGAAAAGTCCAAGTCATTTGTTTTTCGTCTTTGGGGTCTTTGAAGTAAGGCATCATTGAAGCACCTTCTGTAATAAATTCAGATGCTTTCATGATTTAATCCTTTTTAAACGACTTTGGTACTGTGATTGTGTTGTCGCCGTTGTCTTTTTGTTCTAGTTTTGCTTGTACAAAATTAAAAAGTTTTAACGCAAATTCTTTGTTTTCTTTTTCTTCTGGTGTGTTTGCTGGTGCTAATTCTAT
>CAXGAP010000105.1:0-1762 GCA_964008075.1 uncultured Flavobacteriaceae bacterium | reverse complement strand
GTGGTATTGCATTGATTCGTGCAGCTGCAAAAAACCAAGCTCATGTTGTCTGTATTGCTTCAAAATCTGAGTACAAACACCTGCTCTCCATTCTAATGGATGAAAATGGGACGTTTACCTTAGAACAGAGAAAGTATTTTGCAAAGCAATCGTTCAATGTGTCATCTCATTATGATAGTGCCATTTTTAATTATTTTGATGATGGGTCTTCTGCACTAAAGTTGAGTGTTCAGAAAGGTCATCAACTTCGCTATGGTGAAAACCCCCATCAGGAAGGCTATTTTTTTGGTGATTTAGAGAAATTATTCGATAAGCTAAATGGCAAAGAATTATCATATAATAATCTTCTTGATATTGATGCGGCTTTGAGCTTGATGGAAGCCCACGAATCCAATGATCCTACCTTTGCAATTCTCAAACACAACAACGCTTGTGGTGTTGCCACTAGAAAAACACTTAGTGAAGCCTATACAGCAGCACTTGCTGGCGATCCAATTTCTGCATTTGGTGGTATTTTAATTGCGAACCGCCCAATTGATATTGAAACAGCACGTCAAATTCATGAATTGTTTTGTGAGGTCGTCATTGCGCCATCTTTTGACGAGAAATCACTTACCCTTCTCAAAAATAAGAAGAACAGAATTTTACTTGCTCAAAAAACAAACACTCACACAGTAAAGTTGGTTCGCAGTTGTCTCAACGGATATATCGTCCAAGACAAGGATCAAATTATTGATCATGAGAAAATGTTACAGACAGCTACCACTACAAAGCCAACTGCAGCGCAGATTGAGGACATGCTGTTTGCCTCAAACATTTGTAAAAACACTAAATCCAATACCATTGTGCTGGCCAAAGATTTACAATTGCTTGCCTCCGGAACAGGCCAAACATCGAGAGTTGATGCGCTATCACAAGCGATTAAAAAAGCAGAGATATTTGGGTTTGATTTGACTGGAGCTGTCATGGCAAGTGATGCATTTTTCCCTTTTCCTGATTGTGTTGAAATCGCTCATAAGGCAGGAATTACAGCAGTGATTCAACCAGGAGGATCGATTAAAGATCAGCAAAGTATCGATTTTTGTAATGCTCATCAGATGGCGATGGTGATGACAGGTGTGCGTCACTTTAAACATTAATTTCGTATAATTACAATATAATTGAACTATGGGTTTTTTCGATTTTTTAACAGAAAACATTGCAATTGACTTGGGTACTGCAAACACACTCATTATTCATAATGAAAATGTAGTGGTTGATAGCCCATCTATTGTTGCGCGTGATCGTGTAACAAACAAAATCATCGCTGTTGGACATGAAGCAGCCCTGATGCAGGGAAAAACCCATGAAAACATCAAAACAATACGCCCATTAAAAGATGGTGTTATTGCTGACTTTGACGCCTCAGAGCAGATGATTAGCATGTTTATTAAAAATATTCCTGCACTTAAAAAACGATTTTTTACTCCTGCCCTTCGCATGGTCATCTGTATTCCATCTGGAATCACTGAAGTTGAAATGCGTGCTGTGCGTGAGTCAGCAGAGCGTGTCAATGGAAAAGAGGTATATCTTATTCATGAACCCATGGCAGCAGCCATAGGTATTGGTGTTAATATCATGCAGCCCAAAGGAAACATGATTATCGACATTGGTGGGGGAACAACAGAAATTGCTGTCATTGCCCTATCTGGTATTGTATGCGATAAGTCTGTAAAAGTGGCTGGTGATGTGTTTACAAACGATATCATTTATTATATGCGAA
>CAXGAP010000104.1:0-1774 GCA_964008075.1 uncultured Flavobacteriaceae bacterium | reverse complement strand
TTTGCTCAATTGCTAATAAATCAATTCTTCGCTGAACCTGTGTTTGAACCACTTTTGAGTAATTTTCACTAGGAAGCCCAACGCAGAAAATGGCAGATCGTCCTAATCTCTCCAACTCATCAATACATGTTTTTAGTTGAACTGATTCAAATGCCTTATTAGACAATACAAATATTTTTGTGCTGTCAAACTGAAAGTCTTGCGTGTCAACAGAGTTCCCTTGTTTTTTTTCATTAGATCGAACGATTTCAACACCTAAGGCACCGGGGCCCCTGTCCAATTTCTCAATACGGACAAAAACACGTATAGCTTGCGGCTCAACTAAAATCCTATCAGCTATTCTCTCTGCTAATGTTTCGAGTAGATTTAATCTTTCAACATTTAGCTCAATTGTAATAGCTTCTGTAACCTTGTCATAAGATAATATACGATCAACATCATCCTCTATTTTGTACTTAAATGGTTTTACTTCAACTACAACATTAAAGCATACTCTCTGTTTACTTCCTCTTTCAGACTGAAAAGCACCAATCTCAACATCAACGATATGATCTCTAAGTGAAATTCGATCATGAACCGTTTCCGTTTCACTAGCCTCAGAACGCTCTTTTGGATGAGCAAATGCCAGGTATATTTCATTACTCATATAGTCACCAGATGTTTATCACATCCATTAAATAAGCAATTTTTCACTAATTGATAGAGCAACGACGTCTTTGCAACGGTGTTCTACGTCACAATTACCTTTGGGAAACTAGCAATGGCTGTTTGTAAAAAATATGGCGGCCAAATCTTGCAACTCTTTGAAATTTTTTTGACCACTGTGGATTTACGTAATTAGAATGATAGTGGGTTGACCCTTTTGTCAGTTTTCTGTCATGGGTTGTAAGCAAAATCTTTGCTATTTTTAATGCCATTTCATAGGGCTTTCGCTCGTGAACAGTTTCTAGCTTTCCGTCGCAAGTATACGTAAACTGACACGCAAATCTACGCCCTGTTCCTTGATTAATAACTTTGCATATCGAACTCGGGTAACGTCTTTCTTCAACACGGTTCAATATGACCTCACCAACAGCTAACTGACCCGTAATAGGTTCTCCGCGAGCCTCGAAATATAACGCTTCCGCAAGGCAAGACATTTGCTTATTACTTTTAGGAACGGGAAGAGATAGTAACTTTGAGGCAGTCCATTCGGAAGCACGTCTTACTTTTGTCAAACCAAATAAGTGGGCAACGTCCCATGGCTCTAAGTTACCAATATTTTTCTGCTCAAACTTATCAAGCTTATCGATAACTTGCAGTTGGGTATCCGCAACTAACATCGGCGGTAAAAGAACCAAAAACGCAACTGTTACCATTTTAAGCCAAGCCATCAAATCAAAATACCTTATGGTGTGTTTTTAACACGTATTATAGCAATATGTTGTACAATTTTTGGTTTATAAATGTGTCTATAGACGGTTTATCTGGAAGGATCAATACGGTCTTTAATGGCCAATTGAGCCGCAGCCAACTTAGCAACTGGAACTCTAAAAGGCGAACAGGAAACATAGTCCATTCCGATTTGTCTGCAAAAATCTATGGACTCGGGGCTTCCACCATGTTCGCCGCAAATGGATAAAACAATATCATTTTTAACGCCTCGAGCTCTGGATACACCCATTTTCAGCAACTCGCCAACTCCATCAATGTCAAGAGTATGGAAAGGATCTTCTGGAAAAACACCCTGTTGAACATAGTCAGACATGAATCGGCCTGCATCATCGCGGGATAA
>CAXGAP010000103.1:0-1779 GCA_964008075.1 uncultured Flavobacteriaceae bacterium | reverse complement strand
GAATCATTTGAAATCGATAGTGCATGATTGTAATCATTTGCCCTGATAACGCAGGCGATGGGGCCGAAAACTTCTTCTCTATTAATCTGCATATTGTTGTTTGTATCTATTAGTAATGTTGGTCTCATGAAGAACCCATTTGTATTTGTGTCAATCTTTTCGTCACCTGCAATCATCTTGGCTCCTTTTTCTAGAGCCTCATCCAGATATTTTTTATTCTGTTCAAATTGACGGCCATCAACAGCTGGGCCAATTTGTGTTTTCTCATCAAGAGCATGACCAACAACGAGCGCTTTTGTAGCTTCAGTAAGTGCAGCCACAAATTCATCATGAATTTTATCTTCTACAATCAATCTTGACGAAGCAGTACATTTTTGACCGGTACCAAAAAAAGCACCATTGATGGCACACTGCACAGCTGTTTCAATATCTGCATCATTGAGGACCACTAAGGCATTCTTACTGCCCATCTCCATCTGTATCTTAACCATATTTTTCATTGCATTTTGTGCGATATGATTGCCTGTCCTAACGGAGCCGGTGAATGATATGCCATCTATATTTTTACTGTTCGTAATAATTTGACCTACATTACCTGAACCCTGAACGCAGTTAAAAACTCCATCGGGTAGATCACTTTGATGGATGATTTCAGCAAAAACCGAAGCGCTAGCTGGAACAATTTCAGAGGGCTTAAGTACAACAGAATTACCAAATGCAATGGCAGGTGCTATCTTCCATGCTGCAACCGCAACAGGAAAATTCCACGGCGTTATTACACCAATCACTCCAAGAGGTTCTCTTGTCACCTCAATATCAATATTTGGTCTAACGGATGTGGTCACTTCACCCATTTGTCTCAATACTTCAGCACCAAAATATTGAAAAAACTGTCCTGAGCGATACACTTCACCAACACCTTCAGGCACAGTTTTGCCCTCTTCGCGAGCAATTAATTTTCCAATTTCTTGACTATTCTTTATCAGAGCATCGCCGATGTCGTCGAGTATTTTTTTTCTTTCCTCAAGTTGACTTTTGGACCAATATTCGAAAGCATTTCTTGCAGAACTGATGGCGAGATCACAATCATCTTCAGTCGCTTCAAAAAAAGGACCAATCTGATCAGACGTTTCAGATGGGTTTGTACTCATGAATTGTGAGCCATTTTCGGTCCACTCTCCATTGATTAAATTGCTTTTATATTTTTTGCTCATCTCTTTAAAAAATTATCTATTATGTTTGAATTATACTCGATTAATAAAATCTAGGTTTATTATTCATCCGAATAATTCTTACCCAGCGCATCTTTTAGTGGTTGTAGCCAAGGCTCAAAATTTTTCCATTGTTCGAGGCCACTCTTATAAATTGGTTGTCTAACTTGCTCTGAACTTGGAGTGCGAACATTTCTCTCTGTTTTATGAAAGTTAATGCAATTTTCCTCAAATGGTAATTTACAGTAATCAAGGATTCTCTTAACTTGGTTACTCAGATCATTTACAACATCTTCATATTGAACACGCAGTATTTTTCCTGGCAACACTTTATCCCAATGTTCCATCAATTTTACATAGTCTTTATAATAAGTGCCTATCTCTTCAAGTCCATATGAGAACTGCTGACCACTGGCAAAGAGTTGTTTAAATCCACTGAAACAGCAAGACATGGCATTTCGTCTTGCATCAATTATTTTTGCATTAGGAAGAATAAGGCTGATAAGTGCAATGTGACGAAAATTATTTGGCATTTTATCAATAAAGAAAGGCAGTTTTGTTCGATGTA
>CAXGAP010000102.1:0-1805 GCA_964008075.1 uncultured Flavobacteriaceae bacterium | reverse complement strand
AATCCCATGAAGTTTGATTTGAGTGGAAAAAAAGCAGTTGTCACAGGAGGAAGTAGTGGTATAGGAAAAGCCATAGCAGAAACCTTAGATGAAAAGGGTGCAGAGGTATTCATAGTCGACTTAAATGAAAATCCATCTCATAAAAAAACAGGGATCCATACCATTTTAGCGGATATCACCCAAGGGGACAAACTTAACAAATCATTGGCCTACTTACCCAAGAACATCGATATTTTGGTCAATAATGCAGGAATTGGTTTTGTAGGAAACATCGAACAGACTAAAGAGGAGGATTTTGATCAATTGTACAAAGTCAATGTCAAGGGAGTATTTAATTGTGTTAAGGCCATTTTACCTAGAATGAAAAACAAAGGTGGTGTCATCGTAAATATGGCTTCGATAGTTTCTCATATTGCTGTTAAGGAGCGATTGGCGTACACCACAACCAAAGGAGCGGTTTCGGCCATGACCAATGCCATCGCCAAAGATTACCTCTCGGATGGCATACGTTGCAACAGCGTCTCTCCTGCAAGAGTCCATACCCCATTTGTAGATGATTATTTAGAAAAAAATTACCCGGGTAAGGAAAAAGAAATGTTTGACAATCTTTCTCAAACCCAGCCTATTGGAAGAATGGCAAAACCACAAGAGGTCGCTGATTTAGTCTTGTACCTCTGCAGTGATGAAGCCTCTTTTATTACAGGAACAGACTTCCCCATCGATGGGGGGTTTATAAAACTCAATGGAAATTAAATTTTATTATGAAGCTCATTAGATTTGGAAAAATAGAAAGCGAAAAACCGGGTCTTCAACTCGACAATGGTCAAAAAATAGATGTTTCTGGCTTCGGTTCAGATTATGACGAAAAGTTTTTTGGCTCAGAGGGGCTAAAAAGACTCAAGAGTTGGCTGTCCGTTCATCAAGATAAATGTCCACCTGTAGGCGATGATATCCGATTGGGATCTCCCATTTGCAGACCTTCAAAAATTGTTTGTGTGGGATTAAATTATGCCAAACACGCACAAGAGAGCGGTATGGGAGTTCCCAGTGAGCCAGTACTGTTTTTTAAGGCAAGCTCTGCTATAGTAGGGCCTTTTGATGAAGTTATCCTTCCCAAAAACAGCAAAAAATCAGATTGGGAAGTGGAGCTGGCCATAGTCATCGGAGCCAAAGCCAGTTATGTCAGTGAAGAAAATGCCATGGATCATGTGGCAGGATATGTTTTACACAATGACATTAGCGAGAGAGAATACCAATTAGAAAGACTGGGGCAATGGGTTAAGGGTAAGAGTTGTGACACCTTTGCTCCTTTGGGACCATTTTTGGCGACTACAGACGAGATCGAAGACCCTCACAATCTCCATTTATGGTTAAAATTGAATGGTAAAACCATGCAGGACAGTAATACCTCAGATTTGATCTTCGGGATTCCCAAACTGGTAAGTTATATCAGTGAATTTATGACTCTACTCCCTGGTGATGTCATTTCAACCGGAACACCTTTTGGTGTAGGATTGGGTCTGGATCCACAAATGTTTCTAAAAGGGGGAGACGAGATGGAATTAGGTATTGAAGGCCTGGGCGTTGCCCATCAAAAAGTAAGAACCTAAATATTAAATAAAAGATAAAATGATGGTGCTCAAAAAACCAATCATCGGTATGTTAGTCTTGCTCATGACTATCAATTGGTCATGCCAGAACTCGCCAAAAGTTAAAAATGAAACTACCATAAACTACCTAAAGGAGTCCAAAGAAGATTTTGACCAACGAATGAATTGGTGGCGTGAGGCCCGTTTTGGAATGTT
>CAXGAP010000101.1:0-1817 GCA_964008075.1 uncultured Flavobacteriaceae bacterium | reverse complement strand
TAGCATAAAGTTCACGAGATGCTTTGGTTATCTCTTCATCGGCAGAGGTTGTATAAACAAAGACATTCTTACAAACCTCTAATGGTAGTTCTAAAACCTTGTCACTTAAGATATGCACCTCATCAAAATGACCGTTTGGCTGTTCATTTATAAATGAAATATTTTCATCGTAGAGATATTCAATCTTAGCGTTTTCGAAATACTTTTGTTGCTGGCTTTTCTTAAACTCAGCGCAATGCTCAGCATCTTTTAAGACGACACAAATTGAACTTTGCATTTGAAAGCCCGCATAAATTTTCTCTAACAAGAAGTTAAGTGCAGATTGTTGATCCTTAAAGCCTGAAAAGAACGTTGCTGCCATTAACGATTGCTATTTACGTACTCAAACAGGAGGCCAACTGGTTTTCCAGTAGAGCCCTTGTTCTTACCATCACCGATATCAGCCACACCAGCAATATCAACGTGAGCCCATTTATAATCTTCAGTGAATCTTGCTAAGAAACAACCGCCTTCGATTGTGCCAGCTGCTCTACCAGGAGCAATATTGGCTATATCCGCAAAATTGGAGTGTAAGTAGCTTTGATACTCATCCCACAATGGAAGTTGCCATGCTTTTTCACCTGAGGCATGTCCTGCTTCAAGGATTTTATCCACCAGTTTTTGGTCGTTACCCATAACACCAGCAGCTACATTCCCTAGTGCCACAATAACAGCACCAGTCAGAGTTGCTGTATCAATCACAACTTTAGGATCGTACTTACCTATATAAGTCAGTACATCACACAAGACCAATCTGCCTTCAGCATCTGTGTTAAGAACTTCAATGGTTTGACCAGACATCGATGTCACAACATCACCAGGTTTGGTTGCATTACCAGCTGGCATATTTTCAGTTAGTCCAACAGCACAAACTAGATTCACAGGTAATTTTGAGGCAGCAACAGCAGCCATAGTGCCTATCACAGAACCAGCACCAGACATGTCCCACTTCATTTCATCCATTTTTAAACCAGGCTTGAGACTTATGCCACCGGTATCAAAAGTTACACCTTTACCAACAAGCACAATTGGCTTTGCGCCTTTTTTGCCACCCTTATATTCCATAGTGACGAGCTTAGCTGGTTCAACACTTCCTTCAGATACAGAAAGCAGCGACCCCATGCCTAGCTTTTTCATGTCTTTTTCTTCTAAGACATCAACTTTAAAACCACCAATTTCTTTGCCAAGCTTAACAACTTGGTCTGCAATATAAGTTGGAGTTGCAAAATTAGCTGGTCTATTACCTAAATTTCTTGCCGTATTTGCACCTCTTCCAACGTTGTATCCAAGCTCAACCGATCGCACCAAAGCAGCACTGCTTTTTTCGACACAAATATCCAGTTCTTTAAGTTTGGCATCCTTTTTAGTATTTGGATTTGTATCGGTATATCTGTAAGCAGATTTCTCCGCGTACTTCGCAATGTTAAAAGCAAAGTTTTTATCTTTAATGTGCGTTGAGGTATCAGCAAAGATACTCGCTGACTCAACATTATATTTATCGAGTTGTGCAAAGACTCCCATCAACCATTGTTCTTTTTTGTGCTCAGGTTTTTTCTTATCAAAATCTCTTACAAAGAGTACATCTCTGGAAAGACCAGAGAATTCCTTTGAAACCATTAAAGATGATTTGGATTCATCTTCAAAAAAGTTTGAAACTTTTCCCTTAACTTCCTTGTCAAAGAGTTTTGTTGATTTTAATGATCCTTTTGAATAAAAAACTACTCCAAAGTTGTCATCAGATGCTTCTGAATATTTTTTCAGTTCGATTTTTTCAAGTG
>CAXGAP010000100.1:0-1825 GCA_964008075.1 uncultured Flavobacteriaceae bacterium | reverse complement strand
GGTATTGCACATGATGATGACATGGAAGATGTGTCATGGTTGGTAAAAAAAACGACCGGACTTCGTATTTTTAACGATGCAAACGATGTGATGAATTTATCGCTACTTGATACACAGGGTGAGTTGTTGGTGGTCAGTCAGTTCACACTCCATGCGTTGACCAAAAAAGGCAACCGACCCTCGTATATCGGTGCTGCTAAGCTAGAAACAGCTTTGCCCTTGTATCAAAGCTTTGTGGAGCAGTGCGAAAAAGCCCTTGGACAACCAGTCTCTACAGGTGTTTTTGGAGCGATGATGGATGTGCAACTTAGCAATGATGGCCCAGTTACGATTTTGATGGATTCAAAAAATAAAGAAAAATGAAGATAGATAACGCACAACAAGCAGTAGATCAATGGATCAAAAACCATGGTGTTCGCTATTTTGACGAACTAACCAATATGGCGCAATTGACCGAGGAAGTTGGAGAGGTGGCGAGGATTATTGCACGTCGATATGGTGAGCAATCAGAAAAGGAAAGTGATAAAGAAAAAGACTTGGGCGAAGAACTCGCCGATGTGCTCTTTGTTGTTTTGTGCCTGGCCAATCAGACTGGAGTGGACTTGTCGAAAGCCTTTTCCAGAAAATTAGAATTGAAAGCAAAACGCGATCACGATCGACACCACAACAACCCTAAAATCAATAAATGAAATACATCAGACTTAGCCATCAATCTGGCTCTGTTTTCGGAAAAATTCAAGTCACAGGGTCAAAAAGTGAGTCGAATCGGATGTTGCTTTTGCAATCACTTTTTCCGCAAATTGAACTTACAAACCTATCCAATTCTGACGATACAGTTTCGATGAAGTCTGGCCTTCAAAGTGAAGATGCCTTGGTGGATATTGGTCATGCTGGCACCACGATGCGTTTTTTGACAGCCTATTTTTCTACCATAGAAAACCAAGAAAAAACTTTGACTGGCTCCCAGCGTATGCAAGAACGTCCAATATTGATTTTGGTCGATGCTTTGCGACAGCTCGGGGCAGATATCAACTACCTCAAAAATGAGGGATACCCACCTTTGTTGATCAAAGGGAAAAAACTTTCTGCCAATGAGGTTTGTCTCTCAGCAGATGTCAGCAGTCAATACATCACAGCATTGATGCTCATTGCGCCACGTTTGACAGGTGGATTGCGTCTTCATTTACATGGAAAGATAACCTCTGTTCCCTACATAAAAATGACTCAATCTCTACTGCACGACTTAGGTATTGAAGTCAGCTTTTCTGGCCAGACCATAGAGGTTTTTCCAAAAACAGACATTGCTGCAACTACCCATGCTGTTGAGTCAGACTGGAGTTCTGCATCCTATTATTTTGGTATTGCAGCACTTGCAAAAGAAGCAGATATTCGTTTGTCAACTTACAAAAAAAATAGTTTGCAAGGGGATCGTGTATTGATGAACATATACGAGCAGCTGGGGGTACAATCTTCGATTGAAAACAATACACTTCATTTGCAAAAGCAAGTCTTGCAATCCACATCTATACAATTGGACCTTTCCAACGCCCCAGATATCGCTCAAACGATAGTGGTTAGTTGTTATGGTTTGGGCATCGCTTGTGATATTAAAGGCTTACACACCTTAAAAATTAAAGAAACGGATCGCTTGGTTGCCTTGCAAAATGAATTGACAAAGTTGGGAGCAACAATCGATATCACAGACCATAGTTTACACCTTCATAAACGCAATAATCCAATTCGTCCAAATGTTTTGATCGAAACCTATCGCGATCATCGCATGGCGATGGCATTTGCACCACTGGCGTTGTTGGTGCCCATTCGG
>CAXGAP010000099.1:0-1833 GCA_964008075.1 uncultured Flavobacteriaceae bacterium | reverse complement strand
TCCTCTCATGAAGAAGGTAGTGAGCGGGAGTTTAGCATCATGACCAAAGAATTTGTAACCGATCAAGACGGTAGACTTTCTGGTCTAAAAACAGTGCACGTACATTGGGAAAAACAAGAAGGAGAGAGACCAAAGCTTGTGGAAGAGCCCAATTCTGAAAAAGAATGGCCATGTGACCTTGCCTTACTCGCTCTTGGATTCACTGGTCCCGAGCCTACGTTGGCAGAGCAACTCGGTATTCAACTTGACGAACGGTCAAATGTCAATGCAGACACCAAGTCATATCAAACCAATATTCCTCACATTTTTGCTGCTGGGGATATGCGACGAGGTCAGTCCTTGATCGTTTGGGCAATATCAGAAGGTCGGGAAGCTGCTTATCAAGTCGACAAGTTTTTGATGGGTACTACGCAACTGCCGACAAAAACACACGGAGATTTACCAAATCATCCGTAGAGTTTACTGAAAAAAGTTCCAAACAATTCCAAATCGTAAAATAAAATCCCTATAAGGATAATCTGGAGCTGTGAATCGGTTATTTCCATTCCATGCAGCTTCTAGGTTTTCAGCACTAAAATACAGTCGTGTTTGCTTGATTTTTGCATTGAAAAAGGCACTAAACAAAGGGCTTCCTCCAATTTTGGCAGCGTCTTGAACCACATAATCGGAAAGCAAGGGACTGTAGGCGTCCGCATAAAATGACGAAAAGTATTTGACTGTTGCACCAATCTGAACAAGGGCCGCTTTTCGAAACCACTCATCAGTGTAGGCAATCGTTGATCGCGCAAGAACATCAGGAATATGTAGCGGAGCGTTCTTGTCCTCCAGTTTTTGAAACTGAATATTTGTATCTAATGAAAATACACCCAAAGACAACTTATTATCCCATCGCGCTTTTAGCAGGTGAATCGTCTCATCCCATTGTTCAGGACTTACAAACAAAGACCCTTTTTCCAAGCCTTGTTGAAAATAGGCATAGTTGTCTAGCGTTATCAAAGACACTGAAAACAAACCGAGTTTTGGCACGTCCAAGCTTGAGAAAAGAGTTGATCGGTTGGTCTTCACCATTTTTTTCTGCCAAATAAAGGACTCGTAGCTACTGTGATAATTCGACAAAGTGAGTCTAGGTGAGTAAGTATCCCAACGGAGTCCACCTTGTAAACGAACTTTTTTAATCCTTGGAAAAGTAGCTGTTAGCTGTGCAAAACTTCCCAACTGATTGTCGTCTGCTGACTGCTCAAATTGAAACTTCAATTGACTGTCTTGTAAAGAAAACCCAAGCTTGGCACCCACAGCGACACCAGACTCATTTACCTCACGATCATCGATCGTATGTACATTATTATATCCGTATTGTAGAGCCGAGCCATAGGCCACGATTTGTCCCCATTTTGATTTTTCGAATAATGCATACACATCATGTCTTGTGCTTGTATAGTGCACCCTATCTTTTGGACTTGTAAAGCCCTCTGCTAAAGACCCAAACTCCTCCACTGCCGATTGTTGATCAAAGGTGTGTCTTTGCGAATCGGTTTGTATGCGGTGACCTATTCGAAGTGCTGGCACAGGAATAGAATCTGAAGTCATAATCAACGCATAATCCTGCTCTAACAAATATCGTTTTCCTGTAAAAAAATTAGTTGCATTTTGAAACTTGACCGAAAGACGAGCCCGATCTTCAAATTCTGTGATTTTGTCTTTATAATTCTGAAGAGATAAATCGTCTAGCCCACCATTTTCTTGTTGTTCGATTTTTTGATTTGCCATTTGAAATCGCAATCGATATCTGCGGTTCGGATTTTCATACCATGTCGAAAAACGAAGCTGACTCAC
>CAXGAP010000098.1:0-1934 GCA_964008075.1 uncultured Flavobacteriaceae bacterium | reverse complement strand
GCCAACTCTGCATTGCATTGGTCTACAGCATGCCGCGAAGCTGAGCGATCTCAAGGGGTTGTGCAAACTTGGAATCGCACTGAACTCCTGCGTCGTATGTATATCTTTGATATTGGTGACTCCGCCGTGGTTTTTGCCACTTTAAATGGCAAAAAATATTTGAACATAACAATCAATGTGGATAAATTTTCAAGTCTGCGATGCCAAGAATTTTGATTTAATTTTTAGTTATTAATGTGGCAAACCTCGCATTAGCCAGGCTTCAAAGACAAAATAGATAACAAAAAAAGCCGAAAGCATGCCGACCAAAACTTTTCCAGACACCAAGCATGATTGAGCTGTTCTGATTTTGGCGGCGTCCTGCGGAAAAGCAACCTGCCCTCCCGAATGTTGTTGGCCATTGCAGGACGGTTGCTTTGCAATCGCTTTTAATCATCAGCTTTAATGGGCTGTATTCAATCAAGCCTTGTTTGGTCTGTCTTGATTGTTTGTATTCAGCATGGTCTTGGTTGTTGCTGAAGATATTTATTGGGCAAACTTTTATGGTTGATTTAATTTTTTGATCAGTTTCAGTTTAAGCGAGGAGTGCTATGCAGGCTTTGATGCTTTCTAACAAAGTTTACGAGCTTTTTACCGTCTGTGGTAATGAAAAGTAGCCGCTAAAGTCTGGTGTCGCAAAAAATTTTTGCGATGATCGAACTGAGTGGTGTGTAGAAATGCCACATTTGGCCTATTCGTCTAAGCCTCCCTATGATAGATAGTAATATGAAATATCTATTAATTTGAGAAGTGGCAACTCCGAGAGATCCCTACCCCCTGTCTCCTGAAGAGCAAAAACGATTGAGTGAAGTGAAATTTGACTTTTTAAAAAACGAAGTAAAAGTAGAAAAAGGAGGATACAATATTAGATTTTTGCCTTGGTTTTTTACGATTTTTGGTATTGCGTTGTTATCAAAGTTGATTGAATGGACTGTTTCCGGATTCACAAAAATCACCTGAGTTTATTTTCTGGGCTGGATGTGCCGGCTGTGCATACTCGTTACCGGTATGATGTTTTCAATATTGATAGTAAACCTGGTCTGACTCCAAGGTCAGATTGATTGCGTCCATCACTGCAAAGGATTGATTGCCTCGGGTGATGTTACTTCGAGACTTTGAAGTAGACCTGTTAAAGATCTCCCAACTGTTGAGCCGCCTGCAATGACTGCGGCAAAGCAGCCGAGTCCCAGGAGGATTGCAACAACGATGCGAGTCAGCTCAGCTCCTTCAATTTTTGGCTGACGAGAAGTGGTGGCCATGACAACCAGACGTCCACCTCCGTTCTGGCCCAGTTTTCATCGATCGTTCCACTTCCAACCATTTCTTTACTGATCTGGTTTGTCAGCCATTGGTTCTGACATGGGACGAGTGACTTTCATTGCTAAGACGATGGGAGTCCGTTGTTCCGCGCATGGCACCAAAGTCATGGTTTCAGGCCAATGTGCATTCCCCAGGTACAGGCTTGGCACTCATGGTGATTGCTTTCTGCCTCCTGATGCAGGCCATACCCGCTGCGATTTGCCTGTTGGCCCCGCGTTCTGGCTGGCACTCTCCGCTATCACCAGAGAGAATAAATTATTGCAGTGGAGGTTATGGCGTTAAACCCAGATCAACAGGCGGAGCTTGATCGGCTGAACAAAGTCCTCGAAGTTGCCAAGCGCAACGGAAATCAGATATTTGTCGCGAACATTGAGCGTGAAATCGCTGCTCTTGAACGTGGTGAACACTCACCACTCATTGCGGATTATCTCACTGAGGAAGAACGTTCCGGCAAGAGACCGGGGCATCACCCATAAGTTTCCTTCAGAGTGACTAAAATTGGTCCTCAATCCCTGGACATTCCAGTTTTGCGAGATGCTTGGGTGTTGCATAATTGCCGTATGGCTACCAGTTAA
>CAXGAP010000097.1:0-1976 GCA_964008075.1 uncultured Flavobacteriaceae bacterium | reverse complement strand
AACGGTAAAGCTTCTTGCCAGCTATATGTCTGGTGGTCATCTATAAATGCGCCCATATCAATTAGCTGACGCCAATTTGCAAATGTAGCTCGCACACGGTCATCTGTCCAAGCAACTTGTCCGGTTGCTAGCTCAATGTGAAAATCATATCCGTTTGTGCGAGAATTAACATAGTCAAACCAGCCTCCAGCTGTCCAGAGATACTTAGTCCCGATGGAGTAGCATTTAATGCCGGCATCAAGGAGTGCCTGGCAATTTGAAAGCTCTTCTGACCAAGTTTTAGGTTCGCTTAAACCCATCTTTCCAAAAATGTCTTGGCGATAATACACACCCCATTGATAATATGTGTAAGGAACGCCCCACTGCTTGCCATCTAGCGTCATTGCACCTTTAGTCGAAGCAAGTGCTGCCATTTCTGGTTCATCCCATAGATCAGAAATGTCCATGAATAAACCGGCGTCAACGTATGGCTTCATCCGAGTTGCCGCATACCAATTCACAACATCAGGTGCATTTGCTGACAGCGAGTTTCTGATCTGAGTTTTCCAACCCTCCCTGTCAATAACAGTTAGCTCAACGTTAAGATTAGGATGCATCGCGTCAAAATCGGCAGCCATTTTTTCCATTACCGCACGCGGCGCAGGATTTGACATGTCGGATGTAATACGCAATGTGCCAGATAATTCAGCATATGCTGGGACTGCAACACCAGTTGATAGTGCAAAAGCAGTAGTTAGTTTTATAAATTTTTGGAACATATTTTTCTCCCTATTGTCCCGAGAAGTCTCGTATATCTAAACTTCAAGTGTTGAAAATACTGACAAGCATGGCTAGGCTTGTCAACAGTATATCATTGTATGCCACAATATTGATTATGCATCTGAATAGAAAATTGAAAGCAAAGCGCTTTGGAAAAAAAACTAATAATTCACAGCGCATTAAGAGGATTTTATGAGTGGAGTAACTCTTAACAAAGTGACCAAAAGTTTTGACGAAACGAAGGTCATTCATGGTGTTGATCTGGAAATACCAGATGGTGAACTATGTGTTTTTGTGGGGCCGTCTGGATGTGGGAAATCTACTCTCTTGCGCATGATTGCAGGTCTTGAACAAGTCACTGGTGGGAGCATTGAAATTGGTAGTCGTGATGTGACCAATTCTGATCCTGCGGATCGCGGTGTGGCCATGGTTTTTCAGAACTATGCGCTTTATCCTCATATGACGGTCGCTGAGAATATGGGTTTTGGTTTAAAAATGAATGGCGTTGCAAAGGCCGTCGTCAAAGAAAAAGTCCATAAGGCGGCGCAAATCCTGAAACTTGAAGATTATCTCGATCGTCGTCCAAAAGCTCTCTCAGGTGGGCAACGTCAACGTGTTGCTATCGGTCGAGCTATTGTGCGAGGCCCAGAAGTATTTTTGTTTGATGAGCCTCTTTCAAATCTAGATGCTGCTTTAAGAGTGCAAACAAGAATTGAAATTGCTCGCCTTCATGAAAGTCTTGGAACGACTATGATCTACGTGACCCACGACCAAGTTGAGGCGATGACCTTAGCAGACAAAATTGTTGTTTTGAGGGATGGAAAAATTGAACAAATTGGATCTCCAATTGATTTATATAAAAATCCGAGCAACATGTTTGTAGCGCAATTTATTGGCAGTCCAAAGATGAATTTTTTTGACTTCAATGATCTTACAGAAAATGGCCGATCATTAATAACAAATGGCTCTGATACACTTGGTATTCGACCCGAGCATTTAAAAATATCTCCGGCTGGCGCAGCAGTTGTTGAAGGTATTCCAAACCTAATTGAACACTTAGGTGAATATGCCATCGTCCATTGTGAAACGTCCACTGGAAATCAATTTATTATAAAAACAACTGAATTGGATCAAATTTCCAAAGGTATTTTAAGTGGTTTTTGTGTTGAAGCCAGTGATACATACAGTTTTGATAGTGCATCACAAAAAGTTAAGGC
>CAXGAP010000096.1:0-2010 GCA_964008075.1 uncultured Flavobacteriaceae bacterium | reverse complement strand
ATCAGATCGACAACAAGTATGTCTATTTTCTTCTCCAATCGATGCCATTGGAGGGGTTTCTGATCTGAGAGAACTTGATGAATACTTGTTTTTCCTTTTTCATTCGACCTCGATCTTTCGAACTTAAAATAAAATTCTTGTGAAAGTTTTTTGGACAAATGAGTTGAGGTGTCACTGTAGGCATGGTTCCAATCATACAAGTAAAGACAGTCTAAGGCTTTATTAGTATGATTAGTAAATGTTAATATTTGGCTGACTTCAATAGTACCTTTTTCTGGGTCGATTGTGGCATTGATCTTATTTGGCTGTTGTGATAAACCAACAGTTACTAACAACATTGAAATACCTGTAAAGATTTTTTTCAAGTTTAAAAATTTGGGCCAGTGTCAGTGTCAGAATAATGTTTTTTGAGAAGATCAACGACTTCATCTGCAGTGTCAACGCAACTAAAGATCTCGAAATCACTCTCACCAATAGTTTTATTTTTTTCTAAAAGTGTATGCTTCAACCAATCGATAAGACCACTCCAAAATGATGTTCCAACAAGTATAATTGGGATTTTTTTAATCTTGGAGGTTTGGATAAGTGTGATTGCTTCCATCAGTTCATCGAGGGTGCCGAAACCACCTGGCAAGACAACAAATGCCTGCGCATATTTTACAAACATCACTTTGCGAACAAAGAAATAATCGAAATTGATCAATCGATTATTGTCGATATAATTATTGTGTTTTTCCTCAAAAGGCAGATCAATTGTTAGCCCTACTGAAGCACCTCCTGCTTCTTGAGCACCTTTGTTTGCAGCTTCCATAATCCCTGGTCCTCCACCTGTGATGACACCAAAACCAAGTTTTACAATTCGTTGTGCGATTTCACTCGCCAATTGATAATCAGCATGATTGCTAAGTGTTCGGGCTGATCCAAAAATAGAGATACATGGATTGTGAAGACCCATTTTTTCAAATCCCTCTACAAACTCTCCCATGATTTTAAAAAGCATCCATGAGTTTTTGGTTTTTAATTCGTTCCAACCTGTTGCATAATTTTTATCCATAGCTATTGTTTTAATTCTTGTTTTAAATATTTTGCTGTGTGAGAGACAGTAGATGATGAAACTCTCTCAGGTGTTCCAGTACAAACAATTTTACCCCCTTTGGACCCTCCTTCAGGGCCTATATCTATGATGTAATCCATTGTTTTAATCACATCTAGATTATGTTCTATCACTACAATAGTATTGCCTTTATCAACGAGTTTCTTAAGAACTTCGAGCAATACTCGAATATCATCAAAATGTAAACCTGTTGTTGGTTCATCTAAAATATAAAATGTTTTGCCAGTATCCTTTTTTGAAAGCTCGGAGGCGAGTTTGATGCGTTGGGCTTCACCACCCGACAGGGTCGTGGATTGTTGTCCCAAACTGACATAGCCAAGCCCTACATCTTTTATCGTTTTGAGTTTTCTGTATATTTTTGGAATAGATTCAAAAAACAAACAAGCCTCATTAATCGTCATGTTCAGTACGTCGTTGATGGTTTTGTTTCGATACCGCACTTCAAGAGTCTCTCTGTTGAATCGTTTTCCTTGACAGTCATCACATGGAACATAAACATCGGGAAGAAAATTCATCACAATGGTTTTGAGGCCAGCCCCCTGACAAGTTTCACAGCGACCACCCACAACATTAAAGCTAAATCTTCCTGGCTTATAACCTCTAATCTGCGCTTCAGGAGTTTTTGTAAACAAACTCCGGATCTCACTAAACACCCCTGTATATGTTGCTGGATTACTCCTTGGGGTTCTACCAATAGGTGTTTGATTAATATCGATCACCTTATCAATATGTTCAAGTCCAGTGACCTTTCCATAAGGAAGTGGTTCTTTGACTCCATTGAAAAAATACTTGTTTAAAATGGGGTAAAGCGTTTCATTGATCAAAGTCGATTTTCCACTCCCAGAAACACCAGTAATGCCAATCATTGAAGCCAATGGAAATGAAACACTTATATT
>CAXGAP010000095.1:0-2015 GCA_964008075.1 uncultured Flavobacteriaceae bacterium | reverse complement strand
GATAGCAGGTGTTGATGAAGTGGGAAGAGGATGCATCGCAGGGCCCGTGACGGCTGCTGCAGTCATATTGAATCCGCAAAAAATCCCAAGTGGATTAAATGACTCCAAGAAAGTGAGTTTTGAAACTCGTGAAAAAATTTTTCAGTCAATTCAAGATACATGTACATTTTGCGTGGCGCATTCATCTGTCGAAGAAATAGACCAAATCAACATTTTACAGGCAAGCTTGCTATCAATGAAAAGGGCTATTTTGGGGTTAAATATTAAACCAGATTTCGTGCTCATAGATGGAGATAAAAGTCCTAATGGGTTGGAAGGTAAATCTCAAACTATAATTAAAGGGGATGGCAAGTCCCTCTCAATAGCTGCAGCTTCAATTGTCGCAAAAGTAACACGCGACCGATTTATGTCACGATTGGATAAAGAATTTCCAGGTTATGATTGGTCTCAGAACGCTGGATACCCAACAAAATTGCATAAATCAGCAATCCTAAACATAGGGATCACCCCATATCATAGGCGTTCTTTTAAACCCGTATACAATATCTTGTATCAAGAAAATAATTAAGTGTTTGAATTAAAAAAATAAATTGACCTCGAATCACGTTTGAATCATTGTGTGGGCAAATCACGAGCGCGAAAAAGCGCCAAAATATTGAGGCCAGAATGTCAATTAAGACTTTTACGAGAGAAGGAATTAAGCTTCCTTTGAATAAAATTTTAAATGGGGACTGCATTGAAATAATGGATGGTCTCCCATCGGAATCGATAGATCTAATTTTCGCTGATCCCCCATATAATTTGCAGTTAAAAGGTGAGCTTCATCGACCTGATCACTCAAAAGTCGACGCTGTCGATAACGCTTGGGACCAATTCGATAGTTTTAAAACGTATGATCGTTTTACTGATAGCTGGCTGAAGGCTGCTAGGCGGGTTTTAAAACCTAACGGTGCGATTTGGGTCATTGGAAGCTATCACAATATATTTCGAGTTGGTGCATCCTTGCAGAACAGAGGTTTTTGGATTTTAAACGATGTTATTTGGCGGAAATCAAATCCAATGCCAAATTTTCGGGGTAAACGACTAACAAATGCGCATGAAACAATGATTTGGGCTTCCAAATCAGAGGGTGCAAAATACACTTTCAACTATGAAGCACTTAAGGCTTTAAATGAGGGCGTGCAAATGCGGTCTGATTGGATTTTGCCGATTTGTACTGGGCACGAAAGGCTTAAAAATAATAAAGGTGAAAAAGCTCATCCGACCCAAAAGCCTGAAAGCCTGCTACATCGAGTGTTGGTTGGCACCACTAATCCCAATGATGTTGTGTTAGATCCTTTTTTTGGAACTGGTACTACTGGTGCTGTAGCTAAAATGCTGGGTCGAGAGTTTGTTGGAATTGAAAAAGAGCAAAACTATATCGACACCGCTCAAGAGAGAATAAAGAAAATTAAAAAATTTGATAGTGAGGTGTTGGAAGTATCAACGAGCAAGCGATCTGAGCCCAGGGTACCTTTTGGCCAAATAATTGAGCGTGGTATGTTATCACCTGGAGAACAATTGTGGTCTTTGAATGGGCGCCATAAGGCAAAAGTTAGAGCTGATGGTACGCTGATAGGAGACGATATAAAAGGATCAATTCATCAGGTTGGCGCTGCTCTAGAAGGTGCCCCAAGTTGTAATGGTTGGACATATTGGGGTTTCAAGCGAGATGGTAAAATGGTGCCAATTGATATTTTAAGACAACAAATTCGATCAGAAGTCATATTGTAACTCAACAGCCTGTGTGTTGGACTGCAACGAACTAAATTCCGCCCGTAGGGCGGATTTTTTTTACCACTCAGTTATTTCCGGATAAAACATTTCTCTCCAACGAGTAACTCTTGGATTCATGACCGACATCCAAGCGCTTGGAAGGAGTGCTAAAATCCCCATTGCTGGATAGCTATGTGGAAGTTGAGGAGCCTTTGTCGCCCCAAGGTTTTGAAGTAGTGGAAAACTTCTGGCTGGTTTGA
>CAXGAP010000094.1:0-2034 GCA_964008075.1 uncultured Flavobacteriaceae bacterium | reverse complement strand
GTGCACGATGCGCTGTTCCAAACGCGTCGTTGATATATGCGTCTGCTGGCTTTGCTAATGATTGTGCAAACTGTTTGTCTCCCTTGGTTTCCTCGTCATGAAACCTCAAGTTTTCGAGCAGCATCACCTGGCCGGGTTGTAGTGCCTTTGCCATATGTTCGGCGTCTGTTCCTATCGTTTGGTTTGAAAACTGAACTTGAACCCCCAACACCTTATCTATTTCAGGAACAATGTGACGAAGTGATAGGTTGTCATCCGCGCCTTTTGGTCGGCCTAGATGGCTCATCAAAATACAGCTTCCACCATCTGCCAAAACCTTATCAATTGTTGGTTTGGCTGCTATAATTCTAGTGTTATCTGTTACCGATTTGTTATCATCCAATGGAACATTGAAATCTACTCGGATCAACACTTTTTTGTTTGCAAAATTGATTTTATCTATGGTTTTCATGTGGTAATTTATGGCTGTAAATGTACGTTTTTCTTATTCTTTTTTCTGTCTGTTCAGTACTGTATTTTTAGGAGATGAATATGTATATTTGGGTATGCGGTTTGATCAAATCTATGGCCACAAGTCACAAATAAACGCGCTTAGAGAAAGTGTCTCTTTGGGGCGTGTTCCACACGCTCAACTGTTTGTTGGGCCTGAGGGCATAGGTATGCTTGGGGTTGCAATCGCATTTATGCGATCTGTATTTTGTCAGGAATCTGATTCATCTGCTTGTGATCTAAAATTTGATCGTCTTACACACGCAGATCTCCATTTTGTTTTTCCTGTCGCTGCGAACGCAAAAGTAAAATCAAAACCAACCTCAACACTCTTTCTTGAAGATTGGCGAATATTTGTCGAAAAAAACCCCGTTGGAACTCTTTTTGATTGGTATCAGCATATCGAGGTTGAAAACAAACAAGGTCAAATTGGGGTGTTGGAAGCTGAGGAAATCACAAAAAAAATGTCTTTAAAATCATATGAAGGTGGTTGGAAAGGAGTCGTTGTTTGGCAAGCTGACAAGCTCAATGCTGCTGCTGCAAACAAGCTGCTAAAACTGGTCGAAGAGCCGCCTGAAAAAACATTACTTGTGTTTATTTCAAACCATGAAGATCGTGTGCTTGAAACACTGCGTTCTCGTTGCCAGCTTATAAATTTTTCGCTGTTGTCTGATTCTGAAATCTCTAAGGCTTTGGTGGCAAATGGTGCGTCTCAAGAACAAGCCAAAACTTTGAGTGCGCAGTCAAATGGTCAATTGAGCCGGGCGATGCATATGATGAGTGCTGATGATATTCCTTTTGAAGAGTGGTTTGTGAGTTGGGTACGTACAGCATTTAAGACAAAGCAAAACAAAGGGTCTGTTGTGGAATTGATGAATTGGAGTCAAAAGATTGCACAGATTGGTCGCGAAACACAAAAGCAATTTTTATTGTTTAGCATTGATTTATTTCGCCAAGCTTTGCTGATTCAGTACGATCTTGATGAATTAGCCACCTACAAACCTCAAGGCGCTTTTGATCTAAACCGATTTGCAAGGTATGTTCACAATGGTAATATTAATTTGATTATCAGTGATTTAGAGTCCGCTTACGTACACATTGAACGCAACGGAAACGCAAAAATGGTTTTCTCTGATCTATCGCTTAAGCTCACGCGACAAATTCACAAAGCCCCTATTTTGGCGTCATAACAACCTCTTTTTTTTGTCGTTTTTAAGCACACATCTCGCACTTTTTGATACACAAACCCTTTATTGGAACAAAACGGCCTTAAACGTCTTTATTTTTCTTTTTTTAGGACAAAAATGACAGAGGAATGGTTTTGAGTGTGCTTTGCAGCTTGATTTGAGCGCCATCCTGCACAAATTGCTTTTAGCCAAGCAAAACGAGATTGTTTGTTTTTTTCTGAAAGCAATGAAACGTAATATGCATCAATGGCAAGTGGATAGGTCTTTTCAACAACAAAACCAGAATCTTCACTTAGATCGACAAAGCCTTTTAGGGAAAAATGCCAAAGATGCCTCGGCACATCATAGCCCGCCCATT
>CAXGAP010000093.1:0-2136 GCA_964008075.1 uncultured Flavobacteriaceae bacterium | reverse complement strand
TTTTATCAGTCGATAAGCGTGCCAAATCGTGCAGTAACAGAAGTGTTGGTTGACCTCATATATCAGGCTTGCGACGATAAGCTCTGTATTTTTAGAGATGAGCAACTCATTGTATCACTTTCTGGGGACTCGCAACAGCAACAAACGGAAGACCTGACAGCATTGACACCAGCGTCGGAAAAGAAGCTGAAAATTGAATTAAAAAACACTGACTTAATCGCTGCAAGCACTGCCCAAGACAGTGGCTCTTCTTCCATTTGGAACATATTTCTACTCGGCTTTGTGGGGGGATTGATTTCACTGCTTACACCCTGTGTGTTTCCCATGATACCTCTCACTGTTTCCTTCTTTACCAAGCAAAGTAATACTAAAAGACAAGGGCTGACCAATGCTTTGCTATATGCCTCTTTTATTGTGTTGATTTATGCCTTAATGAGTGTTCCTTTTCACTTTCTCGACTCGATTAATCCTGAAATACTCAACACCATTTCAACCAACATCTGGCTCAATATCTTTTTCTTTTTGATTTTTGTGTTTTTTGCCTTTTCCTTTTTTGGGTATTATGAACTCACCCTTCCTTCGTCGTGGGCAAATCGATTGGATTTTGCATCTGCAAAATCTGGAGGATTCATAGGGATCTTCCTCATGGCACTCACCCTCGCCATTGTCTCTTTTTCATGCACAGGTCCAATCCTTGGTTCTCTGTTGGCAGGTACTTTATCGAGCACAGGAGGGGCAACTCAGCTCACTGCTGGGATGAGTGGTTTTGGATTGGCACTTGCCTTGCCTTTTGGATTGTTTGCACTGTTTCCAAACCTCTTACAATCATTGCCCAAATCAGGTGGTTGGATGAACACCCTCAAAGTAATTTTAGGGTTTATCGAACTGGCATTGGCCATCAAATTCCTATCCAACGCAGACCTTGTGGGACATTGGGGTATCATCAAACGTGAGATATTTATTGGCCTTTGGATTTTGATTTTTGTATTGATGATCGCCTATTTGTTTGGGCTTATTAGCTTTCCCCATCATACGAAAAAGGCTAAGGTTGGCAATGGTAAAATTTTAATCTCTATCATAACCCTTGCATTTGTTTCCTATCTATTCCCAGGGATACTCCCAACAACGTCTTCCAAATCACTACAACTACTGGCTGGTTTTCCACCACCCACATTTTACAGTATTTACCCAAGAGATACTGATTGCCCACTCAATTTGGACTGTTATAAAGACTTTGATGAAGGGGTTAGCGTTGCCCAAGCAGCAAACAAGCCGATATTACTGGATTTTACAGGCTGGGCATGTGTCAACTGTCGAAAGGTGGAAGAAAATGTATGGAGTGATCCAGATATTTACAGGCTTATCAATGAAGAGTTTGTGTTGATTTCTCTCTATGTGGATGATCGAGAAATGTTGGCAGATGAAGATCAATTTACACTTGAATACACTTCAGGTCGCATTCGAAATATCGAGACAGTTGGGCAAAAGTGGGCTGCGTTTCAGGCAATTAACTTCAATTCTGTTGCCCAACCACATTATATACTGATGATGCCAGATGGAACCATTTTAGCACCCCCACAGCAATACACTGATATTCCTACCTATTTACGCTGGTTGGAAAATGGTTTGGCGAATGTTCCACGTCAAGATTTTGAGTTTACGCTAGAATAAAAACCTGCGTGATAGAGAAGGGGATTGCCAGCAAACGATTGACCCTCGATCACTTTTGCAATATAAATCCAATGATCACCACCATCGTGGGTTTGGTGTAGTTGTGCCATCAAAACGCCTATATTCTCATCAAAAACTGGATAGGCATAATTAGATAACAATTGAAGCCCCGAAAAACGCTCCTCGCTGGTCATTGAGGGGTTTGCAAATCGATTTGAAATCTCTTGTTGCTCTTCCGATAAGATATTGATTGCGAGAGACTTTTTAGCTGTAAGGGGTGTGTTGAACCCTGCCTTTTTATCAATACAAAATAGTATGAGTGGTGGGTCTAGAGAAACAGAAGTAAACGAATTGACTGTAATCCCATGTGCTTCCCCATTGGAGGTGGTTGTTAGGACTGTCACGCCAGTGGCAAATTGCCCACAGATTTTTCTAAAGTCAGTTGGATTCATATTACAAAGAAAA
>CAXGAP010000092.1:0-2202 GCA_964008075.1 uncultured Flavobacteriaceae bacterium | reverse complement strand
TATGCTGAAATTGATGCTGGTTTTGCTTGTATAAATTGATTACCTCCAATAGCATTGTATTCAATCAAGTTTACTTTTGATGGCACCTGTTTACAATAAGAAACAAGAGCGTCAATATCTTCTTGTTTGTCATTAATCCCTTGCCAAACAACCACTTCAAAAGTGATTTTACTTTTTGTTTGATCATACCAATACTTGAGTGCTTCCAATAGCTCGGGTAAAGGGAATTTTTTGGTAAATGGCATCAACTGATTTCGTGTTTCTTCGATTGCAGAGTGAAGTGAAACAGCCAATTTGAACTTTGGGTTTTGACTTGCCATTTCACGAATAATTTTAGTGATTCCAGATGTTGAGACTGTGATTCGTTTGGGTGACATTCCCATACCATCGGGTGAAGTTATTTTCTGAATTGCGAGTAATGTGTTTTTATAATTCATGAGTGGTTCTCCCATTCCCATGAACACAATGTTGGTGAGCCCACGATTATAGTACAATCGACTTTGTCGATCGATAACAACAACCTGATCATAAATCTCATCAGGGTTGAGATTTCGCATTCTCTTCAGTTTGGATGTTGCGCAAAAATGACAGTCCAAGCTACACCCAACCTGACTCGATACACATGCAGTTGCACGCGAATCTGTAGGAATTAAGACAGATTCGACCAAAAACCCATCATGCAACCGGATGGTATTTTTGACAGTTCCATCAGCACTTCTTTGGAGGTGATCGACCTCAATATGATTGATGACAAAATGTTGTTCTAAAAGCGAACGATGTGATTTTGACAAGTTGGTCATCCCTTCAAAATCATGAGAACCTTTGCTCCAAAGCCATTCATAAACCTGATTGCCTTTGAAGGCTGGTACAGCATTTGAGTTGAAAAAACGACGTAACTCTTCCAAGGATAATGCACGAATGTCACGACGTGCTTTATCCATAATTATAAAATAAGCATCGCATCTCCATACGAATAGAAGCGATATTTTTTCTTAACAGCCTCTTGATAAGCCTTTTTTACAAACTCATGCCCTGCAAAGGCAGACACCATCATCAAAAGCGTTGATTTTGGTAAATGTAAATTGGTGATCATACTATCGGCAATACTAAACTCATGTGGTGGGAAAATAAACTTATGCGTCCAGCCACGATAGGTATTGAGTGTTTTGCTAGAAGACACTGCACTTTCGAGTGCACGCATAGATGTGGTGCCGATTGAGCAAACTCCCTTTTTGTTCGCTTTTGCATTGTTGACCATATCGGCAGCTTGCTGGTCGATGATAAGTTCCTCTGAATCCATTTTATGCTTGGACAAATCTTCAACCTCCACTGGATTGAATGTACCCAGCCCTACATGGAGGGTGATATCAGCCATGTCTACTCCTTTAATTTCAAGTCTTTTGAGGACGTGTTTTGAGAAATGAAGCCCAGCAGTTGGTGCTGCAACAGCACCTTCATGCTTTGCATAAATAGTTTGGTATCGTTCCCTATCAAAATCCTCTTCTTCTCTTTTGATATACTTTGGGAGTGGCGTTTGACCCATTTCATGAAGTTTTTCACGAAAAGCGTCGTAGGGACCATCGTACAAAAATCGAAGTGTGCGACCACGAGAAGTAGTATTATCAATCACTTCAGCAACCAAATCCTCGCAATCTCCAAAATAGAGCTTATTTCCAATTCTTATTTTTCGAGCAGGATCAACAAGAACATCCCAAAGTCTTTGAGATTGATTTAATTCACGAAGTAAAAAAACTTCTATTTTGGCGCCTGTCTTTTCCTTATTACCAATCAAACGAGCTGGAAATACCTTCGTGTTGTTGCGAACCATAATATCTCCTTCGTCAAAATAATCAACGATATCTTTGAAATACTTGTGTTCAATGGTTTCTGTTTCTCGATGTAAAACCATAAGTTTTGACTCATCGCGATGGTCGGTTGGATATTCGGCCAGTAGTTTTTCTGGCAAATCAAAATTAAAGTGTGAAAGTTTCATTCTGTGTGTTAAGGCGGCAAATATACATTCTCAGCAAGGGGGTTGTCAAGTTATTGGGCATGTTTTTGCTCAATCACCCTAATAAAAACCCATTCATCTCTAAATCTTTCCAAAATCTAGGGTATGATTTTGTTACAACATCAGCGTCTTGAATCCGAATGGGCACCAACAACGCCAGTGGTGCAAATGCCATCGCCATGCGATGATCG
>CAXGAP010000091.1:0-2266 GCA_964008075.1 uncultured Flavobacteriaceae bacterium | reverse complement strand
TTAAACTAATAAAGAGATATTTGTCAGTGGTTCTCTCGTGGGATATATGGTCGGCCATTTTAGGTTTAAAAACCATAATTAGCACCACCACAATCATAATGACGGCAAGTATCCGATTGAAAATAGCTCCATCGATTTTAATAGCGATCCTTGCACCTAGAATGGCTCCAAAAATTGCAGCAATACCCAAGTAGATGCTAAAGGGATAGATTTTTATATTCTTAGATGCATATCCAATGTTAGCAGATAAAGATGAAACAGCAATGGCAATTCGATTTGTGCCATTTGCAACTGCTGGGGGAAGACCCATAAATATCAACAGCGGAAGCGTGAGCAGCGAACCACCACCGGCAATAGTGTTGACAAAGCCAGCAAAAACACCAGCTCCAATCAGTAGAAAAATGTCGTATCCGATTTGCATATGTGATTTCAAGTAAAGTTAGTCATAATTCAGCAAGCATAGAAACCAACTTTCTTACAAAAAGTAAACTTAAGTTTACCTCAAAAAAAACCAAGTGCAAAAGCACTTGGTTTCCCTTAGCGGAGAAAGAGGGATTCGAACCCCCGGAGGTGTGACCCTCAACGGTTTTCAAGACCGCCGCATTCGACCACTCTGCCATTTCTCCAGTGGATGCAAATATACAGCCCTTTTTGTTCTTACAAAACCCATTTATCCATTGTTTCAACACAGTATTTTGACAAGTGTAATTCTTTCAAAATAATCAAAGTCAATTTACGTTAGAATTTATAAATATTCGTTTAACATCTCTTATCTTTACTGAAAACTAAATACACCCAATGGAAAAATCAACACTTTTTTTTAGTGGACTCATCGCCCTTTTCTCAACTTCGTGTAGCACCCTACAATTTACTGGCACTGCGATCGAACAGCTAACAACCCCATCGTCAGATGTCGTTGATTGGGAGAACGTTAATCAATGGCAACACGCAGATATCAGTTCAGATAATTTCCCTGGAATGAGTGTTCATAAAACCTACGAGGAACTGCTGAAAGACAAACAAGGAAAAACAGTTGTGGTCGCTGTCATCGATACTGGCATTGACATCACACACGAAGACCTTAAAGAATCCATCTGGATCAATGATGATGAAATACCTGGCAATGGCATAGATGATGATAAAAACGGTTATATCGATGACGTAAATGGGTGGAACTTCCTTGGTGATTCACCTGGTGATCAATACGAATTGATTCGACTTTTAAAAAAAGAAGCAACTTTTGAAAATAGAGATCTCGCAATCGAAAAATACGCTGAAATGATTCAAAAAGATGGGGTTAAGGACTCTCTCCCTGTGATTAAAAAAAACCTAGCGAGTAACATTTATCACTACGAAAAAGAAGTCAAACAAGCCAATCAACTAGGGTGGAATGCTCGTACAACAGGTGATGACCCAGACAACTTTTCGCAACGTTTTTATGGCGATGGAAATGTGATGCCAAAAAGCGATGATGAACTGCATGGAACACACGTTGCTGGTATCATTGCTGCCTCCCGTAACAATGATATTGGTATAAATGGCATCGCTTCAACTGCTAAAATTATGTGCTTGCGAGCAGTGCCAAATGAAGGGGATGAATACGATAAGGATGTTGCCTTATCCATTCGATATGCTGCCGACAATGGTGCTCAGATTATCAATATGAGTTTTGGTAAAGATTTTTCGCCTCACAGCGATAAAGTCAGAGAGGCAATTGTATATTCATCATTAAAAGGAGTTCTTTTGGTTAATGCGGCAGGGAATGATGGTGCTGATATTGATAGCGTTTATAGCTATCCTAGTGACCGTTTTAACAACGAACCAGAGGTTTCTTCCAACTTTATAACCATTGGTGCAATTGGACCTGTAAAAAACCCTCTCATGGTTGCGCCTTTTTCAAATTTTGGTAAGGAGAATGTTGATTTGTTTGCGCCAGGAGCAGTCATCTATGCTTCCACACCAGGTGATAAATACAAATCCTTAAGTGGCACTTCAATGGCTGCGCCAGCTGTTTCAGGAGTTGCTGCTATCCTCCTATCCTATTACCCAAAACTATCGCCTGAGGCTATTCGGAAAGCACTTATGGCATCTGTTGTAAAAATTAATTATGACTTACAGTTTGGTTATAACAGGGCAAAAACAACAATGAGTGAACTATCCCTAACAGGGGGGGTTGTCAATGCATTCAATGCACTGCTTTATGTGAGCAAACAGCAAAAAAACCTTCGCAAATTATAAAAAAGGATATACCCAATGATGTATGGGT
>CAXGAP010000090.1:0-2449 GCA_964008075.1 uncultured Flavobacteriaceae bacterium | reverse complement strand
CTCCTCAATTAGCTCATGTTGCATTTGCTGAAGCAATTAGTGCGATAACACATATTGCAACTGGTGAGATTAGTCCTGTTAACTATAATGCAATTCCATATGTTGTTTACACAAGACCAGAACTTGCGGAAGTTGGATTAAACTCTGAAAAAGCCAAGGAGGTTGGAATAAAACTTAATCAAGCACAACATAGTTTTGCTGGTATTGGAAGGGCATTACTGCAAAATCAAAATAAAGGAATCGTAAAAGTTTACTCAAAAGAGGACGGCCCAATAGTTGGTGCGAGTGTTTGTGGACCTGCGGCAGGAGAGATGATACATGAGCTTGTGTACATGGTAGGTTGGGAAGCTTTACCAAGTGAAGCAGCTGAGTTTATACATGCGCACCCAACATTGAGTGAAGCAATAGGAGAGTCATTGTTAAGTTTGAATGGTAGGGGGTTACATTAACATGAAGATTGAAAAAATTACAAGAAAAGGGTATTCATCAACACTTTCTAAAGAACAGCTTTGGGATATATATAAGTCTATGAAAACCCAAAGGCTTTTGGAAGATAGGCTCTTAAAAATGTATAAGGGTGGACAATTAAGTGGTGCAGTATATCCTGGAATTGGTCAAGAAGCATCAATGGCTGGAATAGCAGCCGGAATGGCGGACACAGATATATTTGGTGGCACACACAGAGATCTTGGTGTGCAAATTAAAAAAGGTGTGACACTAAAAGAGATTGCACTCAATTTTTTTGGAAAACATGATGGACCATCTAAAGGTCGAGACGGAAATAGCCATTTTGGAGTAGTAGATAAGGGAACATTGATGGTTGTATCCCCATTGCCAGATTCTGCACCTGTTGCTGTCGGTTGGGCTCTTGCCTCTCAACAGAGTGGGTCAGGAGTTGTAACTGTTGCTAATTGTGGTGAGGGGGCAACTGCAACTGGTACTTGGCACGAAAGTATCAATATGGCTGGAGTACTAAATCTTCCTGTGGTATTTACTGTCCAAAATAATCAATTTGCATATTCATCTCCAAACGAAACAGAGTTTGGTACACCAAATGTTGCAGACCGTTCAGCTGGCTACGGACTACCAGCAAAAATAATAGATGGTAATGATATATATGAAGTAATTGATGTAATTAACGATGCTTGTGAGAATGCTCGAGATGGGAATGGGCCTTCTCTGATCGAACTAGTAACATTCCGGCATTATGGCCATGCTGGTCATGATCCGGCAGAATACGTAGATGATGAGGTACGAGATTTTTGGATGAAACGAGATCCTATCGCTAGATTTGAGGACTCTTTAATTGAAGAGGGTTTGTTTACAACAGAACATTTTGTAAGTCTTAATGAAGAACTTGATGCTGAAATTAAGGAAACACTAGATTGGGCAAAAAATCAAAAAGATCCTGAACCACAAAATGAAATCCCTGACATGTTTGCAATAAGAACAAAACCGTCAATACAAAATGATGAAAGCTCAACTCAAACAATGAATTTCATTGAGGCAATTACAAATGGCTTGGATGAATTGATGGAAGATGATGAAAATGTTTTTATGATGGGTGAAGATATTGGTGTTTTTGAAGGAGCATTCAAAGCTACAAAAGGATTATTCAATAAATATGGACCATTCAGAGTAATTGACACAGCCATTTCAGAGGGCGGTTTCACTGGTGCTGCTGTAGGCGCAGCTCTCGCCGGTAAGAAGCCTATTGTAGAATTACAATTTTACGATTTTGTTTATCCAGCTTTAGACCAAATTACGACCGAAGCGGCAAAATACCATTGGAAAGCAGGAAAAGCTGTTCCAATGGTCGTTAGAGGACCAACTGGTGCGGGTACAAGATCTGGACCTTTTCACTCAATAAGTCCAGAATCTCTTTTAGCACACCATCCAGGTATTAAAGTAGTTGCACCTTCTAATCCATATGATGCAAAAGGTTTACTTGTTGCTTCAGTAAATGATCCTAATCCTGTTATGTATCTTGAACATAAAAAACTTTATAGAAAACCTGATATAAAAATGGAAGTTCCACTTGGGCTTTATGAAGTTGAAATTGGAAAAGGAAAAATTGTTAAAGAAGGGAATGATGTAACAATAGTCGCCTGGTCTGGAATGGTTTCTGTTGCAATCGAAGCTGCAACACAACTTGAAAATGAAGGGATTAATGTTGAAATAGTTGATTTAAGAACCATAGTTCCACTTGATGAAGAGATAATTCTTAAATCTGTTGAAAAGACTTCCAATCTCTGCATCCTTCAGGAAGATGTTCCTTTTTCATCTATTGCTTCTGAGGTTTCTTCAGTAGTAGCAGAAAAAGGGTTTTGGAATTTAGACAATCCAATTTTGAAGATTACTTCACCAAATACTCATATACCTTTTGCTCCTGTACTTGAGGATGCTTTTATTCCTAGTGTTGAAAAAGTTGTTAAAGCTGTGAAAGAAT
>CAXGAP010000089.1:0-2552 GCA_964008075.1 uncultured Flavobacteriaceae bacterium | reverse complement strand
TCTGAAGTGAGTTCGTTTATCATTTGGTAATGGCGCACAAATTTACAAATTTGTATGGCAAAACGAAGTGACAACTTGTCATTAAAACCAACTCCTGGTAAATAAAGAGATGATATCGGATGCTTCTAAAGAAAGTGAGAAGCGAATTTTGGTTGCATATGAATCATCATTGATCTCCCAACCTAAGTTCGAGTAAACTGGGAAATACAATGCTAGATAGTCTTGCAAAAGGTTAAAACTAAATCCAGTATCATAAATAAAATCAAATTTTTTGCCTTTGTTTTTTATCCAACCAACATCGCTATACAACTCAAAAGTACGCCAAATGGTTGTGCTAAGATTGGAAGACAAAACCCATTGATTGGCAGACTGAACAGGGATAAAAGATTTAAATCCTGCATCTGCAAGTACATATTGCTGATTATAGATGCCACTCCTTTCAGAGCGACCTAAAAAGTTGAAGCTAAAAGAATAATCGTTGACCCTTGAAATACCAAAATCATAGTTTCCACTGTTGTTGGTGTCAGCGAGAAAACCTAAAAATAACCTGTAGGTGTATTGTCTTGCATCTGTGTAGTATTTTCGATTTCGATAGGATGCAGCTACCTTCTGAAACAATTCTCCAATTTGAAGATTTACACCAAATACTTTGGATATTGCGCTATTGCTATTGGCAAGAGTATAAGATAGGGAACCCACATAAAAATCATTGTAGTTGTTTTGAATATTATTTTCACGAAGTAAGGAAATCAATTGTAGACCAATAGTAGAACGCTTATTGCTCGACAGGCCTTTAGGTTTGAAAGTAGCAAAGATTTCGGGGGACATGCGATAATATCTGTTGTTTTCATCAAAATGGAAAGACTTCAACCCAAATCGATAAGTGATGTCAGACAGCTTTCTGTCTTGAAAATAGGAGCGATGCAAAACTGAAAATAAACCTGCTAAGTTCTTTTTGTTTGTTGCGTATAGGGGAGACACAAAGAATGTATTTGGCTGATTTAAAACAAGACCATTGTGAAAAACCATTCCTAATAGCAAACCATCATAAGCATTGTAAGTTAAATTGGGAGTAAAATAGGTGGATTTATGTGCAGGTGAGGGGATGTCTTCATACAGCCGAAAACGCTTTTGTCTTTTTTTGAATTGTTTACCCAAAAGAAGACTATTGTTGTTTGTATTCGTCTCTAAAACAAATTGATTTGGATTTACAACAATTTTGTCAACTTCCTTTGTGTTTAAAAGAAAATCTTCTGTTTGTTTTCCTCCTGTAACCCAAACAGAAGAAACCAATTTGTCATTTTGATAACTACTCACATTGACTGGATTTTGCGCTATGGTGCGATTGACCAGTTCAACTTGAACACTGTCATTTGACTTGTTTTTTTGACGAATCGAATAATCTGTCAACGCTGTTTCTGTGGCATAATCTTGATAAAACCACTTCGCTTTGTCACTGAAAAACAACTCAAAATGATTTTGAATCGTCATTGGGCTTTTAAGGTTTTTGACAGTGAAAAAATTAAAAATAAAGTCATCAATATTGGTTTTGCCTTGTGTTTTTTCTAGAATTTTGAGTCCCATAGCTGCACGCGATCGATTTGCAATTTTCCTGTTGTATTTCGTGAGATTCTGAACAGGAGTGTTGAGTGGCTGCGTCAAGTTTTTTCGATAGACAAACGCTGCTTGTAAATTGGTTTTAAATGAAAAAGGTGCTCTAGCAAAATCATAAGCTGATATCAAAGGCAATTGCGACAAGTTTCCTATCAATGATAATGTTGGAAAATGTTCTTCAACATATCGCATAAAAAGATAATGAGATAGGCCATCTGCAATCCACTTGTTTTGACGAAAATTTCCAGGGAATTTTGATTGAACTAGCTTTCGTAAAAGGGTCTGTATAGATTTTAGCTCAAACTGCTCATGAGTTGGAATTGGCTTGAGGGTGTTCATCAGCACATTAAAGCCCACGATTGGTTGTTGCTCATAAAACGCTGAATCTACCAAAAAATATTGATCACTGACATTTCCAAAATATCTTTCCAAATAAGCTTGAAAACGACGTATGATCTGTTGATCATATACTTCATTTTCAAAATCATTTGCCATGTCAGTCCTAATCTCAAAACCAGATGAAGAAATCACTCTAAAATCATGATCTTTTTTTAAATAAAAATTAAAGTTGTGTTTTAATGCACTACTCATCCGCCAGCATCCTTCTTGATAATCTCCTTTAGCAGATGGTATTATCGTATATTTTTCTGGAAAGCAAATCGAAAATGTGCTCGTTGAATAGGATGCACTCATGTCGTGAAATCCATAGTTCGAATCAAGATACCATTGCCCATCAATACTTTGATTTGCTAACTGCAAAAACCCATTTCTGAAACTTATGTTTTGCTTCGTATCAATGCCATACCCAGTGAAAGAGAAAGAGGGCAATTGCAGGGTGTATGAGATAAAAATATCCTGTGATACTCCAGGAAATATGGGATGGATCAGATCGACAACAAGTATGTCTATTTTCTTCTCCAATCGATGCCATTGGAGGG
>CAXGAP010000088.1:0-2706 GCA_964008075.1 uncultured Flavobacteriaceae bacterium | reverse complement strand
CGTTTAGCAAAGATTGTAGATAAACCATGTTTTCAGTCATTATCGGGCAGATGCTCGGACAAGTAGTAAAGAAAAAGTCAGCCACATAAATATGGTCATCATAATCGAAATGAGTGATGTTTTCCTTGTTTTGGTTAGTCAGAGAAAAGTCATCGATACGGTGGTATTTTTTGACATACTGAATCGATTCATCAACCAAAACAGGGTCGACCATTGCGGGCTGATATACGGGCAAAACAGGGGTAGGTTGAAGCGCTCGAAAAAACAGCAAAACAATGGCAGTTGACAAAATACCCAACACCCAAAAAAAACGTTTATATCTGCGAAAAAAAGTCCACATAGCTTTCACCAACAAAACTAAATAATCTCTTCGAATTTTACTAAAAGAACCCTTGCAATTTGATGAGTTAAAATGAATTAAAAAGATTACATTTGAACTGCAAAAAAAATACATGGATCCAGTTCTTATTAAAGTAATTCAATTCTTTCTGTCTCTATCTCTGCTCATTGTTTTGCATGAGTTAGGACACTTTATTCCTGCTCGAATGTTTGGCACTCGAGTCGAGAAGTTCTTCTTATTTTTTGACATCAAATTTGCTCTTTTTAAAAAGAAAATAGGCGAAACTGTCTATGGAATTGGCTGGCTCCCACTTGGGGGGTATGTCAAAATTTCGGGCATGATTGACGAAAGTATGGACAAGGAGCAAATGCAACAACCACCACAACCTTGGGAGTTTCGTTCCAAGCCAGCTTGGCAGCGACTTATCATCATGTTGGGGGGTGTGACTGTAAACCTAGCTCTAGGGGTATTGATATATATTATGATCATGTTTGTATGGGGGAAAAATGTATTGACCCAAGCAGATGTACCCAATGGCTTGGAGGCAAGTCCAGTGGTCGAGGCGCTAGGATTTAGGGATGGAGATATCATCCTTTCATTTGATGGTATTCCCCTCGAGAATCTCAATGATGCATCAAGAATTTTATTAGTTCGATCGCCAGAAACTGCACGTGTTCTCCATGCAGATGGAACAGAGGAAAGCATTGCAATCCCTGAGGACTTTGGGCAACAGCTTTTTAAGTCAGGCGAGCGACCCTTTTCTGTCTTTGTTTTAGCTGAGATTGAATATGTTGAACCTGGTTCACCTGCAGAAGAAGCAGGACTAATTTCAGGCGATATCATACGTGCGATTAATGGCACTGCCATGGACTCGTGGAGTGAAGTAAGAGGTTTTTTTATATCCTATGAAGACACAAAAGCAATGCTTCGTGTTGAGCGAGATGGTATGACAAGCGATGTTCAGGTTTCAGTTCGTGAGGACAGTACCATTGGCATTCGTGTTGTTTTACCAGAAATTCAGACGACGGACATCACTTATGATGTAGACCAAAGCATCGTTGAGGGGATTCGCTATGGATACTGGACCTTGTATGATTATGTTGCGCAGTTCAAGTTTGTTTTTACCAAAGAAGGGGCATCACAACTCGGTGGGTTTGGCACAATTGGCAGCTTGTTTCCAGGGACTTGGGACTGGCAGGCCTTTTGGCACACCACAGCTTTGATTTCGATTATATTGGCCTTTATGAATGTACTGCCCATCCCAGCATTGGATGGGGGTCATGTGATGTTTTTGGCCTATGAGATGATCACAGGTCGCAAGCCACATGATCGTGTGATGGAAATTGCACAGATGATCGGTATTTTCTTATTGCTCGGTTTATTTGTTTATGCCAACGCCAATGATGTTGTTCGATTCTTGACATAATTCATTTGACAAAAAGGGTTTGAACAAGAAGAAAAAACGAATTATATTTGCCAGCACATTCCTCCTTAGCTCAGTTGGTTAGAGCATCTGACTGTTAATCAGAGGGTCCTTGGTTCGAGTCCAAGAGGGGGAGCAAGCCTAACCGCTACACTACACATTCTTAAAGCCCACTGTAATAGGTGGGTTTCTTCTTTACAAAGAACTTTATCCAAATATAATTAAATAATTGGCAGTTATTTGGCAGAAAAAAACCCTCTATGTAGTTTCATAAAGGGTTAAAATTTGAAAATTTTAGAAAATTATTCCGCCTCGCTTGAAGCTGCAATTGCAGCAACCATTGCTGTAGTGTCATAAAAGTGATACTCTTCCGAAATCTTACCATCATCGCCCCATTTAAAACTGATGTGTGCAGGTAACGAGATCATTTCCCCCGTCAACTTGCTAGTCGCATTCCAAGTAAACCAAGCTTGAGACCAAGTAGAAGCCTCGCTAACTGGGGTATCAGGATAACTAGTCGTCTCAACAAAAGCATTAGCATCTGAATCCTCACCACCAAAAGTCATAGTGATTGGTGAAAAAGTATTATGTTGCGCTTCAAGCATTCCTACAAGCTCATTCATAGAAACAGGTTCTGTGCTATTAGGATAAACCTTTAGATCACTTGACCATAATGATTTTAATCCATCCATATCATTAGCTAAATAGTTTTGAAAATGAGATCTTATTAAGTTTGATTTTTCATCATCAAATGTAACTTGAACTCCAGTAGATGTGCATCCAACTGATAAAATTGAAATAAAAATTATTATATATTTTTTCATTTTTTAAAATTTTATAAATAAACGTAAGGTATATAAAATTTAAATATATTAATTAAATGTTAAACCATAGGCATATCACTTTCTTCAAGTTCAGCTACTTCAAGTCCTCTTAAATAGGT
>CAXGAP010000087.1:0-2737 GCA_964008075.1 uncultured Flavobacteriaceae bacterium | reverse complement strand
GCACATACCTCCCAAAAGCGATCAAAAGCTGGGTAAGACGGCACACCTTCAAACATGACTGTAGTCGACCCATTGGCCAAAGGGCCATAAACGATATAGGAGTGCCCCGTGATCCAACCAATATCTGCAGTACACCAGTACACATCGTTGGGCTGACACTGAAACACATTTTTAAAGGTGTAAGCGGTGTAAACCATATAGCCCCCACAAGTGTGTACCATCCCTTTTGGTTTTCCCGTAGAGCCAGAAGTGTAGAGGATAAACAACGGATCTTCACTATCCATCACTTCAGCTGGGCAATTGTCATCGACTTTTTCCAACTCTTCATGCCACCATTTATCTATGGAATTCCATTGTACTTCTTGCTGGGTACGTTGAAGAACCAAACAACAGTTGACCGTTGAACAAGAGTTCAATGCTTCATCAGCGATTTCCTTTAGCGCAATGGTTTTCGCGCCACGAAATCCACCATCAGCTGTGAGCAGCATACTACATGAAGCATCATTGATGCGTGCAGCGAGAGCCGTTGCCGAAAAGCCCGCAAAGACAACCGAATGAATCGCCCCAATTCGTGCACATGCCAAAACAGCAATGGCTAACTCTGGAACCATGGGCATATAAATACAAATGCGGTCTCCCTTTTTGGCGCCATTGGCCTTGAGCATATTGGCAGTTTGACAAACCCTACTGTGCAGTTCTTTATAGGTAAGGCTTTGGACCTCCCCAGTCGGGTCATTCGGTTCAAAAAGAATAGCGGTTTTATTTGGCTGAGTTGCAAGATGGCGGTCGAGACAATTTTCTGTGATATTCAATTTTCCTCCTATAAACCATTTGACTTCTGGTATTGAAAAGTCATAGTCAAGGGTTTGTTTCCATGGGGATTTCCAATGAAATTCACGAGCTACTTCACTCCAAAACCCAACGGGGTTTTCTTCAGCCTGAACCTTTGCTTGTTTAAATTCGGATAAGGACTTGATCATGGTTATCGTTTAGCCTCCTAATTTACGCAATTCTACGGTTTTAGAAAATTAGAATGACACAGCCTATTCCAATGAGCAAGACCCCAAAAAAATGATGTACTGTTTTTTCGTATCGCTTCAGAACTGCTGTAAAGCGTGGGTGTGAAATCAATAAGGCGACCAAAGAAAACCAAAAGATAGTTGTCACCACTAGCAAAACTGAAATCACCCCCAAAGTCAACTCGCCAACCGTTGGGTCGAGCATGGTCGAAAATAAGCTTAAAAAAAAGAGAGTGGCTTTAGGGTTTAGAACATTCGTGATAAAACCGATACGTATTGCTCGGAATGGAGAAATACGGCTTGAGACAGTGACGGTCTCTTGACTTATCTGACTCTGAAAGCTCCGCAAGGATTGAAAGCCAATCAACATCAGATAGAAAGCCCCAAGGTATTGAATAACTGTAAAGATGAGTTCATTATTGGCAATCAACCATGACAATCCAAAAACAGCATAGCTGATATGTACACAAATCCCAAGTCCAAAGCCCACAGCCGTGTAAATTCCTATCGACCGTGAATACATCAGGGTGTTGCGACAGGCCACCACAAAGTCGGGGCCAGGGCTAACCAATGCGACTAGGTGAATCAGACCAATGGCTGTAATGAGTCCAAAATCAAGCACAAGCTCTTATTTGGTTGGAAAACCACGTGCGCGCAACAAGGCGTTGACATCTGCATCTCGACCTCTAAACAAACGAAAAGCCTCATTGGGATCAATAGAATTGCGAGGCGCAAAAAGGTATTTGACCAACTTTTCGGACAATTCCTCATCATAATAGCCGCCCGGTGATTGGGCGAAAGCTTCGGAAGCATCGGCAGTCAGAACGTCGGCCCACATATAGCCATAATAGGCAGTGGCATAACCCTCTCCAGAGAACACGTGCCCAAAATGAGGCGTGCGGTGCCGCATGGGAAGCTCTTTTGGCATATTTAACTCCGCCAGAGTTTCTTTTTCAAAAGCCCCTACATCCATGCCCGTTGGATCTGCCAAGTGTATTTTCATATCGATCAATGCGGAAGCAAGATATTCGGTTGTCGCAAAGCCCTGATTAAAAGTCGCTGCGTTTTTGATTTTAGCGACCAACTCATCAGGCATTGGCTTGCCGGTTTCTGCGTGGAGCAAATAGTTGTCAATCACCTCATCGGTTGAGAGCCATCGCTCAAGGAGTTGCGACTGGAATTCGGTATAGTCACGAACCCCACCATTGAGTGTTGGATAGCGGACCTCTGAAGAAAAAAAATGGAGTGCATGCCCGAACTCATGAAAGAAAGTAGTCGCATCATCCCAAGAAATTAATAGAGGCTCGCCAGGTGCGGGCTTGACAAAATTGGAATTGTTGGAGGCCAACACATTTGTTTTTCCATCAAAGGTGGTATGGCTTCGGTAGGTGGTTGCCCATGCTCCTGATCGTTTACCTTCTCTTGCGTAGGGGTCGAGATACCACAATCCAATGTGATTACCAGTTGTGATGTCTGTCACATCCCATACTTTTACATCCTCGTGAAAAACAGGAACACTCCCCTCCGGAACGGGATTAAATGCATAGTTAAACAATCGACCTGCCACATAGTGCATGGCATCGGTAAGTTTGTCCAATTGTAAGTATTGCTTGACCTCCTCCGAGTTGAGCTCGTATTTTGCGCGGCGTACCTTTTCGGCATAAAAGCGATAATCCCACGGTTCGATGATAATTTGATCTCCATTTTGATCGGCAATG
>CAXGAP010000086.1:0-2746 GCA_964008075.1 uncultured Flavobacteriaceae bacterium | reverse complement strand
TGATGTCCACAGTGGATAAACCAGAAATGATCAAGTTAAGAGAGGAAGCAGGCGCCAAAATAGAAACGCAAACTTTTGTAAAGCTCGTGGAATAACTTATCTTAATATCAAAATTATTAAATTTTAACTCAAGCGAATGTTTAATAATGGAAAAACCAGTGGTTATATCTCCCAAGCTTTAAGCACTTAACCACCATTGTAAGTAGTGCGCTTTTGTCATCCAAAATCTGAAATGCCAGCGAACCGAATTCCACTTAGATCAGCCATTTTCCGTTTCCAAGTAGTAATATCTTTTTTGTTAAATTTTGTGAGACTATCATGCCCACAAGCACGAGCTAGTACCTGCATAAGCTCAACACTGGCCCCAAAAAAGCGAGCAAGCCTTTCAGCCCCAACCTTAACATCAAGACGCTGCCGAAGCTCTGGTTTTTGCGTTGCAACCCCGACAGGGCAATTGTTTGAATTACACATTCTAGCTGCAATGCAGCCGATCGCCTGCATGGCTGAGTTTGACACCGCGATTGCATCGGCCCCTAGGGCCATCGCTTTTGAAAAATCCTCTGCAACACGTAAACCTCCGGTAATCACCAGCGTGACGTCACGTCCAGTTCTTGCATCTAAATGGCGGCGTGCGCGCGCAAGAGAAGGAATAGTGGGAACGGAAATATGATTGCGGAAAATTAAAGGAGCAGCACCTGTTCCACCGCCTCGACCGTCTAGAATTATATAGTCTGCGCCCACTTCAAGGGCAAAGTCGATGTCATCTTCGATATGATTAGCGGACAATTTAAAACCAATTGGTATCCCACCAGACCGTTCACGAACTTCGTCAGCCAACTTTCGAAAGTCGGAAGGCGTATGAAGGTCAGGAAAGGTGGCTGGGGAAATTGCATCTTGACCCGGTTTTAATCCGCGTGCTTGGGCAATTTTTCCTTCAACCTTTTCCCCCGGCAAATGTCCCCCGGTACCCGTTTTGGCGCCCTGCCCCCCTTTGAAATGAAATGCCTGAACCTTTTCCACTTGGGACAGGTTCCAGCCAAATTGTGCAGATGCCAATTCATAAAAATATCTAGAATTTTCCGCTTTTTCTTCAGACAGCATACCTCCTTCGCCCGAGCATATGCCTGTTCCTGCCAATTCAGCGCCTTTAGCAAGTGCAATCTTCGCTTCTTCGGAAAGCGCGCCAAAACTCATGTCTGAAACAAAAAGAGGAATTTCTAGACTTAGCGGTTTTTGGGCGCGTGGGCCGATGGTCACCGATGTTGTAACGAGCACATCATCAAGCAGCGGCTTTTTTGCCATTTGTGCTGTCAGTATTTGAATGTCATCCCAATGGGGCAGTTCGGCACGAGGTACACCCATCGATCCAATTTCACCGTGATGCCCCAATTTTGACAAGCCATCACGCGCCAATTCGTGTATACGCGCCACTGTTGGTTCTTCTGGGGTGGGAGTTACAGAGGCCACAGTTGGATGTGATTTTTGAGATGGGGCTGGATCTCCAACTTCCAAATGTCCGAGTTTGGCATGGCTACCATCACAAAAGGGTGGATTTGCCGTAGCTTTGCACTGACAAAGTGAAAAATTGTCTGTGGACTCCACAATAAATTCTTTAGGCGATAACCCGGTGCCGGCGTGGGAACCATTACAGAAAGGTTGATTTTTTGATCTTCCACAACTGCACCAAAAATATTTTTTATTTTTTTCCAATTGTATATTGGCAGGTAGTTTTTTTGCAATTAATGGCGGTGTGGCACTCATTTTACCTCGTCCTAAATTAAAACATTCTATTGCTAATGGTGAAATTAAGAACCAAAAGCTCCTTGGGCACCAGTTTTTACGAAATCACCAGTATTAAGTTCGCTAAACGCTTGTTGAAGTTCGGCTCTCGTATTCATCACAATCGGCCCATGCCAGGCAACCGGCTCACGTAAAGGTGCGCCAGAAATTAATAGAAAACGAACACCATTTTCGCCTGAAGACACCTCAATTTCATCACCATCGCCAAATACAACTAAAGTACGATTACCGGACTGATCCCTTATTTTCATCTCCTGGCCATTAAACTCTTTTTCGACGTTCACTCCAAAAGGGTCAGACGAATTACCGAAATCAGCAGATCCCTCAAAAATATAAGCAAAACCTTGACGGCGTGTATCAAATGGAAATCTCTTCTTAACATTTGGCATAAGGGTAATATCTAAATAAGAGGGATCTGTTTCTATGCCATCGACTAAGCCTTTATAACCCCTATAATCCCCCGCTATCACTCGAATATGTGTTCCATCATCGTCCGTTAGAGTATTGATTTCCTTCGAGGCAATTTCAAGATATCGGGGGGTACACATTTTTTGATCTCTAGGTAAATTCGCCCATAGCTGAAATCCATGCATCTGACCCAACTCATTTCCCGAAGGCATTTCTTGATGGATAATGCCAGAACCTGCCGTCATCCATTGCACATCACCATCACTCAATGTTCCATTATTACCAAGTGAGTCACTGTGCCGAACATTTCCCTTCAGCACATATGTTATGGTTTCAATTCCTCGATGCGGATGCCATGGAAAGCCTTTGACGTACTTATTTGGATCATCATTTCTAAAGTCATCCATCATTAAAAAAGGATCAAAGGGTTCTGTTTCCCCGAAACCAAATACACGATGAAGGTGAACACCTGCACCCTCCATGGCAGGTGTTGCCTGGCTGCTAAAGTTTATGGGTCGAATAGACATATCAAGTTCCT
>CAXGAP010000085.1:0-2796 GCA_964008075.1 uncultured Flavobacteriaceae bacterium | reverse complement strand
TTTCCAGGAACCACCAATGTGCTTTTTTCTTGAACTAAGCGATCCACAAAATCCAATGAGGATACAGGCAAATCGAAACGCACAATACACATTGCTGATGCTTCTGGTGGTACAACAGAATAAGTATCTTTGTGTTCAGATAAGATGTCCATCAGAGTATCAAAACCAAAATTGATTAACTTCCGAGCCCTTGCAGTAAGCTTTGGTCTCACGCTTGGATCCAATGCAGTATTGGTTAATATGTTGCCAAGCATCGTCGCGCTTATGGTTGTGTACTCATGCCTCAATTGCAACTCTGGCTGAACCTCCTCGGGAGCTACAACCCATCCAATTCTTAATCCAGGCATGCCATAGGCCTTGCTCATGCTGTTTATCGCAATGACACGATCGTATTTACCCCAGAAAGAAGGGGTTACTTGTCGATCGCCTCTCTCGGTTCCCGCATAAACCTCGTCGGCAACAATCCAAGCACCTACTGCAGATGCTGAATCTATAATGGTCTGCATCTCAGTTTCATCCAGTATGTGCCCAGTCGGATTATTTGGATTGATCACACTGATGATTTTCGTTTTTGCGTTAACTGCTTTTTTCAATTGATCGAGGTCTAAAGCCCAGTTTTTTTCTTCAACCAATTCAACAGTCTTAATTTTAATGCCATTATTGATGGCGTTTCCTGGTAATTGGAGATAGGCCGGTTGAAGAGTTACCACCTCATCACCTGACGACAACATGGTTTTTGCAACCAAGTAATTTGCTTCTGAGGCGCCGATGGTTACCAAAATATTGGAGACGCCAGATCCAGGATAAAGCAGTGCAATTTTTTCCCTTAATGAGACATCTCCACGAACGTTCGGATAATCCAATTTTGTGGTCAACAGGTCATTGACATCAATTCCTGCCAGATCACAGAACTCACCGAGTTCAAGCGGATGAACGCCACTTTCGGAATAGTTATGAGATACATTGTGTTCATGCTCGGTTAGATAGCTTTCAATTTTAAAGGGATGAAACATGATTTACCTTTTTATATTTTTTTGTATTTAATTCTACTGGGTTGTATTTCGTTGCTTCCAAGCCTTCGTTTTCTGTCTTCTTCGTATTCAGAGAAGTTGCCACTGAACCAATTAACTTGACTGTTGCCTTCAAAGGCCAAAATGTGTGTTGCAATTCTATCAAGGAACCATCGGTCATGGGATATCACAATGGCAGATCCTGGAAACTCCAGCAATGCCGTTTCAAGAGCTCTCAGTGTTTCGACATCCAGATCGTTTGTTGGTTCATCAAGCAGCAATAGGTTACCGCCAGACTTAAGCATTTTTGCTAGATGCACTCGGTTTCGTTCACCACCAGAAAGCAGCCCTATCTTTTTTTGTTGTTCTGTACCACGAAAGTTAAATCTTCCAACATAAGCTCTTGAGGGTGTCTCATATTTTCCTACAGTAATGATATCTTGACCATCAGATATTTCTTCCCAAATAGTTTTGTTGTCATCAAGACTGTCTCTTGACTGATCGACACTTGCAATTTTGACAGTTTCACCCAACCTAATTTCACCTGCATCTGTTTTTTCATGACCTGTGATCATATTAAAAAGGGTTGTTTTACCAGCACCATTAGGTCCAATAATTCCAACAATTCCTCCTGCTGGAAGCTGAAAGCTGAGAGACTCTATCAGCACTTTCTGGTCGAAAGCTTTTTGAATATCTTTAGCCTCAATTACCAAATCACCCAATCTTGGTCCAGGCGGAATGAATATCTCATTGGTCTCATTTCTTGCTTGATATTTTTCTGACGTCAGTTCTGCAAACTGCTTAAGTCTTGCCTTTGACTTTGCTTGCCTTGCTTTTGGATTTTGTCTAACCCACTCCAATTCAACCTGCATTGCTTTTTGTTTTGCTTTTTGCGTTGCTTCTTCTTGAGAGAGTCTTTTCTCTTTTTGTTCAAGCCACGATGAATAATTCCCCTCCCAAGGGATTCCATGACCACGATCTAATTCCAGTATCCATCCAGCAACATTGTCTAAAAAGTATCGATCGTGGGTTACCGCAATTACGGTTCCTTTGTATTCTTCTAGAAATCTTTCAAGCCAAGCTACAGATTCTGCATCTAGATGGTTTGTTGGTTCATCCAGCAGAAGCATATCCGGTTCTGACAAGAGTAAGCGACACAGCGCGACTCGTCTTTTTTCTCCACCAGATAGATTGGTGACTTTAGAATCCCAGGGAGGCAGCCTAAGCGCATCAGCGGCAATATCCAATTTTCGATCGAGTTCCCATCCTCCACAGGAATCAATTGCATCTTGCAATTTTCCTTGCTCTTCTAGCAGAGCATTCATCTCATCTTCACTCACTTCTTCGCTAAAACGCATACTGATTTCGTCAAATCTAGTTAGCAGTGATTGAATTTCACTGACCCCGATTTCAACGTTTTGCCTGACATTCTTTTCCAAATCCAATTCGGGTTCTTGAGGAAGATATCCAATTTTTATTCCCGCTTGAGGTCTGGCTTCACCATCAAATTCTTTATCTAGTCCTGCCATAATTCGCAAAAGTGTTGATTTTCCCGAACCATTAATGCCAAGCACACCAATTTTAGCGCCAGGAAAAAAAGACAGAGAAATATCTCTTATGATAAATTTCTTAGGTGGCACCATTTTTGCCACGCTGTTCATGGTATAAATATACTGCGCCATAATAGAATACGTTCCACTAACTGATATTAAATAGAGAATTGTGAAGACTAAACCGGTATTTGTCTATAAGGGGGAGGCATTAGCTAAATATAATTTTGGCTCAA
>CAXGAP010000084.1:0-2810 GCA_964008075.1 uncultured Flavobacteriaceae bacterium | reverse complement strand
GACTACTGACAACCATTTTGTTAATTTATTTAACTGAATTAAAGAAGATTATTTCAACAATTTAGATAAACTGTTGATTACAAGTCAAGTGCAAAGATTATTCCTCCGAGGAAATTTCTTCAAAATAGGCACTTGTTAATCCACTTCGCAACAAAATGTCCTCTATCCACAAATCTTCCTCTACTTCAATTGGGTCGAATTTTGTTTTTAAATCAATGTCAAATAGCTTGGCGGTAAACTGAAAGGTGGCAGCACGAAATCCGTTTCTGTAAGTCTTTACAAGTGCGTGTGTGGTAATTCCTGTTTCTCTATGAATCAATTTTACAAGTATTTGACCCTCTGCTCGCGTAAGTTTTTTCAATTCTTCTTTAAACTCCCCCTCAAGATATTTCTCAATCAATTTGGCATATCGCTTCTTTTTAAGATGATTATCCATACGATCCAATCGCTCTTTTAATATCGTAAACCGTTTGGATGCCATCTCTGCATAAGGGTACACTTTTAGGGTACGACGACGAAGAAGCACATATTTCTTCATTTCTTCATAAGATTTCAACTGAACTGGTTGATATACAATAACCTCATCAAGTCCAATCGAGGGTTGTGGGGTTTTTTCACCTGGCAAAATAACCATGGGTACTGAGTCTGTTTGTGCATGAGATGACAAGAAATACATCATCATGAAGAACCAAATCCACTTCATGGATCAAAAGTAAACAATGCCTTTAAACAATACTGGTTAGAAACCTTTAAAATTGTATTTTTACGCAAAATTAAATTTTATGAAAAAAACGAATGTGCTGAATAAAAGGTCTATAAACTTTTTGGAAACCTACCTCAATAATCCCTCCCCTACTGGTTATGAATGGGAAGGTCAAAAAATTTGGATGGATTACCTAAAACCTTATGTTGATTCCTTTATTACAGATACATATGGAACTGCAGTTGGTGTGGTCAACGCAGATGCAACTTTCAAGGTTGTCATCGAAGCACATTCGGATGAAATTTCATGGTATGTGAATTATATTACTGAGAATGGACTGATCCACGTGATTCGCAATGGAGGCTCCGATCATATGATTGCTCCCTCAAAGTGGGTGAATATCCATACGAAAAAAGGCATTGTAAAAGGCGTATTTGGCTGGCCAGCAATCCACACTCGAATGGCTGGCAAAGAAGATACCCCTAAGCTTGAAAATATCACCATTGATATTGGAGCAAGTGACAAAAAAGAAGTCGAGAAAATGGGTGTTCATGTTGGATGTGTGATTACCTATCCAGATGCTTTTCATGTCCTTAATAAAGATAAGTTTGTGTGCCGCGCCCTTGATAATCGCATCGGAGGGTTTATGATTGCTGAAGTCGCACGACTGCTGTATGAGAATAAAGTAAAACTTCCATTTGGACTTTACATCACAAATTCAGTACAAGAAGAAATTGGATTGCGTGGCGCTGAAATGATCACACAACGCATCAAACCTGATGTTGCCATAGTCACTGACGTTTGTCATGATACCTCCACCCCCATGATTGACAAAAAGAAACAGGGTGATAATGTGATTGGAAAAGGACCTGTGATTTCCTATGCGCCTGCCATTCAGCAAAAACTACGCGATCGAATTATCGAAACCGCAGAAAACAATAAAATTCCGTTTCAACGCCATGCGTCATCACGCTACACAGGGACAGATACCGATGCCTTTGCCTATAGCAATGGCGGTGTGCCTTCTGCATTGATCTCGTTGCCGCTTCGGTATATGCACACCACCGTGGAGACGGTTCATAAGGACGATGTGGAAAATGTCATTCGTTTGATTTACGAAAGTGTTCAAACGATACAAAACGGTGAGACCTTTAGCTATTTTGACGCTTAATCTCCTCGACTACTTCTGGGTTTAACAAGGTGGAGATATCGCCCAATTGGTCATGCTCACCAGCAGCGAGTTTGCGTAAAATCCTGCGCATAATCTTCCCACTACGTGTTTTTGGTAGTCCGCTGACAATCAGAATTCGATCTGGTTTGGCAATCGGACCTATCGTTTTGGCGACCTCCTCTCGAATTTCTTTTTCAATGGAAATAGAGTCAACGCCCATATCACGTACAATAACATAGGCACAAAGGGCATTTCCTTTGATATCATGTGGAAACCCAACAACTGCACTTTCGACCACTTCCGGGTGCTCGTTGATGGCATTCTCAATCGGTGCGGTACCCAAATTGTGACCAGAAACAATGACCACATCATCAACACGTCCTGTGATGCGAAAATTCCCCTCCGCATCTCGTAAGGCACCATCCCCAGGGAAGTAATAACCCGGATAGGCACTGAAGTACACATTTTTGTATCGCTCGTGATCTCCCCAAATGGTACGGGCAATCGATGGCCAAGGATGCTTGATCGCCAAAATTCCTTCGCCCTCCCCTTCGATTTCATCGCCTTCATTGTTTAAAAGGACTGTTTGAACCCCTGGCATAGGTAAGGTTGCAAAGGTTGGCTTCTGTGGCGTCACCCCTGCCAAGGAGCTGATGAGTATCCCGCCAGTTTCGGTTTGCCACCAAGTATCTACAATCGGACAGTTGTGTTTCCCAACATGCTCGTCGTACCAGTGCCATGCTTCGGCATTGATGGGTTCGCCTACGGAGCCCAATACTTTTAATGAGGACAAGTCATGTTTTTCAACAAGTGATGTGGGGTGTTTTTCCAACGCACGAATGGCGGTTGGTGCTGTGTAAAAATGAGTGATCTTATGCTTGGCACATACCTCCCAAAAGCGATCAAAAGCTGGGTAAGACGGCACACCTTCAAACA
>CAXGAP010000083.1:0-2878 GCA_964008075.1 uncultured Flavobacteriaceae bacterium | reverse complement strand
GGTCTTGAGGGTGCAAAAGAAGAAGTGCAAGAAATTGTGGACTTTCTCAAAAATCCCAAAAAATATACAGTCCTAGGGGGTAAAATCCCAAAAGGAGCTTTACTTGTGGGGCCTCCTGGAACAGGAAAAACCCTTTTGGCAAAAGCAGTCGCTGGAGAAGCAAAAGTGCCTTTTTTCTCTCTTTCTGGTTCGGACTTTGTGGAAATGTTTGTTGGGGTTGGAGCGTCTAGGGTTCGTGATTTGTTTAAGCAAGCAAAAGACAAGTCTCCTGCAATTATTTTTATAGATGAAATTGATGCCATTGGTCGAGCACGTGGTAAAAACAATATGACTGGTTCGAATGATGAGCGTGAAAACACCTTGAATCAGTTGCTTACTGAAATGGATGGATTTGGAACAGACACCAACGTAATTGTTTTGGCAGCAACAAATCGATCGGATGTTTTGGATAAAGCACTTATGCGAGCTGGACGCTTCGATCGTCAGATCTATGTTGATTTGCCTGATTTGCGAGAGCGTGAAGAAATTTTTAAAGTACACCTTAGACCTCTAAAAGTTGACACCAAACTTGATACGAGCTTTTTGGCCAAACAAACCCCTGGGTTTTCTGGGGCTGACATTGCTAATGTTTGTAATGAATCGGCTCTTATTGCTGCACGAAAAAACAAGAAAAAAGTAAATCGTCAAGATTTCTTAGATGCCGTTGATCGAATTGTCGGTGGATTGGAGAAAAAGAATAAGATTATCACTCCTTCTGAGAAGAAAACCATTGCCTTCCACGAAGCAGGTCATGCCACAGTCAGTTGGATGCTAGAGCATGCAGCTCCACTTGTGAAGGTTACTATTGTGCCTAGGGGTCAATCACTTGGCGCAGCATGGTACCTACCCGAAGAGCGGCAGATTGTTCGCACAGAACAAATGCTCGACGAAATGTGTGCAACTTTAGGAGGTAGAGCTGCTGAGCAGATTATTTTTGGAAAAATCTCAACAGGTGCACTAAGTGATCTTGTCAAGGTAACACGACAGGCACGTGCGATGGTAACTGTTTATGGGCTTAATGATAAAATTGGAAACATCACTTACTACGACAATAATGGTCAAAGTGAATTCGGATTTACCAAGCCATACAGTGAAGAAACTGCAAAACAAATAGATGAGGAAATTTCGAAAATCGTAGAGCGTGAATATAAAAGAGCGCTCAGTTTGTTGCGCAAACACAAAAAGAAACTTTCAGAGCTAGCTGAACATCTTCTTGAAAAAGAAGTGATTTTCAAAGATGATTTGGTGAGTATCTTTGGAAAGCGCCCTTTTGAAAAAGAGAAAGCCGCTGAGGAAAAAGATAAGACATCTCCTACAAAGAAAGCAGCGAAATCCACATAGTTTGTTATCTTTATCGTTTCAAACATCAATGGCTTGAAACGACTCTTTTCATCCTTCTTTAAAGGCAGTTCAAAAACCGAAAAAAAAGAGGAAACGGTACGCAGTAAATATATGCCCGCCGAAGAAACGCCTATCGAAGAAGGTTTTACCTTAAAATTTACAGAACAAGGAGGGAAGTTTATATACTGCGAGAATAAAGAAGAGTCTGTCAAAGTTTTTAAAAATATACTTGCCGAAAATCACTGGAGTGATTGTGAAATGCTTTGCTTACGCCCCAAACTGCAAGAGCAATATCTAAGACCATCCATCACCCCAACTAAAACGAACTTGAATGCTCGTTTTTTTCTTACTGACTGCGAGTTTTTGGTTGCCCACGATGGAAGTATTATTATGTGTGCAGAACAAATTGCAAATCATAAGCTGATTGACTTGCCAGAAAATTTTGTCATTGTTGCTGGTACAAAACAACTCACTGATACCCTGAGTGAAGGCCTTAAAGGGATCAAGCACAAATACAAAAAAAATATCCCCATCAACATTACATCTATAAAACATTTTAAAAAAAATACTACAGATAGCGACGATAGCTTTCTGACTTACGGACTACCCACAAAGCATGTGTATCTGATCCTTATAGAAGATTTTTAATGGACAGTTTTATCAAAAGATCTCTGGTTGGTCTTGCCTATGCTGGCGTATGGGTTGCATCATTGTTGTATGACTCCCCTAAGCCATATCTTTTATTGCTACTTGTTATTGCCTCCATAGCAGCATTTGAAATGTTGAAGCTATTTAACGTTCGTTCTTTACTTCTACTTTTTACACTATGCATAGGAACAGTCGGCTTGGTTTTCTCAAACGTGATGATGATTTATATTGCCATCATTTCAATTGTATGTCAATTGCTATTGGCATGGTTGCTGTTTATGCGCAAAAGCCTTCCATTGCATAGCCCTGTCCTTACGTGTTTGTTATGTCTTACTCATCTGATATTTCCATTATTTATTATAAGCGAAGTATCAATCGCAGAACTTCCTTTGTTTACCACCGAACTCACTTTAGGAGTATTGTTTTTTATTTGGGGAACAGATGCGATAGCATACAGTTTTGGAACGCTGTTTGGAAAAACACCACTGTTTCGGGCTGTGTCTCCTAAAAAATCAGTTGAGGGTGCTGTTGCTGCTGTACTTTTCAGCCCGGTCATTGCTTTGATCAATGGTCAGATTTTTTCTAATGATGATTACTCCTATTGGCTTGTTATGGGAATTTTGATTAGCATCACTTCAATTGTTGGTGATTTGATACAGAGTCAATTCAAGCGCTATGCTGGGGTGAAAGATAGTGGAAGAATTCTGTTGGGACATGGGGGGATGTATGACCGAATTGATAGTTTAATTTTTACAATTCCTTTTGTTTATTTATATATCTACATTATTCAATAATCATGTTTCACAGAGAAGGATTTAAAATCATTACTGTCACCTTTTTAATTGTCATT
>CAXGAP010000082.1:0-2937 GCA_964008075.1 uncultured Flavobacteriaceae bacterium | reverse complement strand
AATAAATAACATTATATTATGAGTAATTTAAATATAAAACCTCTTGCTGATCGGGTTGTGATTACCCCAATTGAGGCTGAGACCAAAACTGCTTCGGGAATTATCATTCCAGACACAGCAAAAGAAAAACCTCAAAAAGGAACAGTTGTAGCTGTGGGGCCTGGCACCAAAGACGAATCTATTACCCTCAAAGTTGGTGATACAGTTCTCTATGGCAAGTATGCTGGAACAGATTTAAAACTAGATGGAACAGATTATTTAATCATGCGCGAAAGCGATGTTATAGCAATCGTATAAAATAAAACAAATGGCAAAAGATATTCAATTTGATATTCAGGCTCGTGAAGGGCTCAAGCGTGGTGTAGATGCTCTCGCCAATGCTGTAAAAGTTACTTTAGGTCCAAAAGGAAGAAACGTAATTATAGACAAATCCTTTGGTGGTCCTCAAGTTACGAAAGATGGTGTTACTGTTGCAAAAGAAGTTGAACTAGAGGATGCACTTGAAAACATGGGTGCCCAAATGGTCAAAGAAGTTGCATCTAAGACAAATGACTTGGCTGGTGATGGTACAACAACTGCCACCATTTTGGCACAAGCCATTGTGCATGAAGGTCTAAAAAATGTTGCTGCTGGCGCAAACCCTATGGATCTAAAACGAGGTGTAGACAAAGCTGTTGAGGCCATTGTAAAAGACCTCGATAAGCAATCTGAACAAGTAGGTGATTCTTCTGAAAAAATCAAACAAGTTGCTTCCATTTCTGCAAATAACGATGAAACTATTGGTACGCTCATTACAGAGGCCTTTGAAAAAGTTGGTAAAGAGGGTGTTATCACTGTTGAAGAAGCAAAGGGTACTGATACCTATGTGGATGTTGTTGAAGGGATGCAGTTTGATCGAGGTTATTTATCTCCATATTTCGTCACAAACGCTGAGAAAATGGAAGCTGATTTAGAAAATCCTTATATCCTTTTAATCGATAAAAAGATTTCGACGATGAAAGACCTATTACCTGTCTTAGAACCTGTTGCACAAACAGGAAAGCCACTTGTTATTGTGGCTGAGGATGTTGATGGGGAAGCATTGGCCACTCTTGTTGTCAATAAGTTAAGAGGGACAGTTAAAATTGCAGCTGTAAAAGCACCTGGTTTTGGTGATCGCCGAAAAGCAATGCTTGAAGATATTGCTATTCTTACAGGTGGTACTGTCATTTCTGAAGAACGTGGTTTCAACCTTGAAAATACCACGATCGAAATGCTTGGTACTGCTGAAAAAGTTACCATTGATAAGGACAATACGACGATCGTGAATGGATCCGGAGATGCAAAAGCAATCAAAGCCAGAGTCAACCAAATCAAAGTGCAAATTGAATCGACTACTTCCGATTACGACAAAGAAAAACTACAAGAGCGACTGGCAAAATTAGCTGGTGGTGTAGCTGTTCTCTATGTCGGAGCTGCTTCTGAAGTAGAAATGAAAGAAAAAAAGGATCGTGTTGATGATGCATTACATGCCACTCGTGCTGCTGTTGAAGAAGGGATCGTTTCAGGTGGAGGTGTTGCTTTGCTAAATGCTAGAAAATCGATACAAAAAATCAAAGCTGAAAACGCTGACGAGGCAACCGGTAATCAGATTGTTTTTAACGCTGTCGAGGCACCTTTAAGAACAATCGTAACCAATGCTGGTGGCGAGGGATCTGTTGTTGTATCAAAAGTTGAAGAAGGTAAAGTCAATTTTGGGTATGATGCCAAATCAGAAACCTATGTGGATATGCTAGATGCTGGGATCATTGATCCTAAAAAAGTCACACGTGTTGCTTTAGAAAACGCAGCCTCTGTTGCTGGCATGGTACTCACAACCGAGTGTGCACTCGTCGATATCAAAGAGGATTCTCCTGCACCTGCTGCTCCACCCATGGGTGGTGGCATGCCAGGGATGATGTAAATCGATAACAACTGCCCCTCTTGGGGCAGTTTTTTTATGAAAACAGATTCGTTATTAGCTGAAATCGAAGCAAAAATCAGTTTAGACATCGGTCAAAAAGAAGGGTTGCAATTGATCTGTCAACTTCTTTATGATCGTATTGAAACCTACGACTGGGTAGGTTATTATTTACATCACCCCAAAAAAAATGAGCTGGTTTTAAACGCTTATGTTGGCGAATCGACAGAGCATACAAATATTCCATTTGGTAAAGGGATTTGTGGGCAAGTTGCATTGAGCAACAAAAACTTTATTGTCGATGATGTAAACGCACAAGACAATTATATAGCCTGCAGTTTGGATGTAAAATCTGAGATTGTCATTCCATTATTTCTCAATAATAAAAACATAGCTCAGATCGATATTGACTCCCATAAATTAAAGGCCTTTACAGAAAAAGACGCAGCTTTTTTAACCCAAGTCAATCGCTTAGTTGCTATCCATTTGTTTTAATGAATCTAAAGAAATTAAATTACGCTTGAAAATTGCTACTTTTGCAACCTATTTGGGCTTATGCAAGATACAATTCGCGTTTCATCCGCTCTGATATCGGTTTTTGATAAAGATGGTTTAGAGCCCATTGTCAAAAAACTCAACCAGCTTGGGGTGACAATCTATTCTACAGGGGGCACAGCAGATTATATTGATTCTTTAAGCATCGAAGTTATTCGAGTCGAGTCCTTAACCAACTATCCCTCGATCCTGGGTGGGCGCGTTAAAACTTTGCACCCAAAGGTATTTGGCGGAATTCTAAATCGCAGAGATGATGTCAAAGACGCTGAAGAACTATCGACCTATGACATCCCCCCTATTGATCTCGTGATTGTCGACTTATATCCATTTGAAGAAACTGTAGCACGTGGGGGAACCGAGCAGGAGATCATTGAAAAAATTGATATTGGTGGTATTGCATTGATTCGTGCAGCTGCAAAAAACCAAGCTCATGTTGTCTGTAT
>CAXGAP010000081.1:0-2978 GCA_964008075.1 uncultured Flavobacteriaceae bacterium | reverse complement strand
AATTGGAGGAACCACAACACATCTCGTTTTAGTTGGGGTTTGGTGGTTTGCAGTGCTGCTCACGATCGTGATGGGTTTGCGCTTTGCAAATGGTTTTACGAACTTTCTACAGTAGCCAAATAACGTTCTGCATCTAGTGCAGCCATACACCCTGTACCAGCAGCTGTAACAGCTTGACGGTATTCTTTGTCTTGCACATCACCTGAAGCAAAAACACCTGGATAGTTAGTTTTTGTCGATTTCCCATCTGTAATCAAATAGCCAGACTCATCCATTTCGAGTTGGTCTTTAAAAATATCCGTGTTGGGTTTATGACCAATCGCGATAAAGAGTCCAGTGATTGAAATCTCTTCTTTTTCACCTGTTTGGTTATTTACAATGCGTAGCCCTTCCACAACTTGATCACCCAGTACCTCATCGATTTCGCTATTGTATCGTAAATCGATATTCTCTTTGGCATTGACGCGATGTTGCATGGCTTTGGATGCACGCATATGATCTTTGCGAACAAGCATGGTTACTTTTTTACAGATGTTCGCCAAATAGGTCGCTTCTTCTGCAGCAGTGTCCCCCCCACCAACAATTGCGACTTCTTGTCCTTTATAAAAGAATCCATCACATACCGCACAGGCAGAAACACCACCCCCACGAAGTCGCTGTTCACTAGGTAAACCGAGATACTTGGCAGACGCTCCTGTAGCGATAATGATGGTTTTAGTTTTCAATATCTTATCGTTGTCGATGGTTACTTTGTGTGTTCCCCCAATTTTATTGCACAATTCAACTGCAGATGCCATACCAATGTGAACTTCAGTCCCAAAACGCTCTGCTTGTTTTTGCAAATCGACCATCATCGCAGGGCCATCAACGCCTTCTGGATAACCTGGGAAATTATCAACCTCTGTTGTTGTGGTTAGCTGTCCACCTGGCTCCATTCCTGTATACAAAACAGGTTGCAGATCAGCTCTTGCAGCATAGATCGCTGCTGTGTATCCAGCTGGCCCTGAACCGATGATCAGTGTTTTTAACGTTGAACCTTCTGTGCTCATTGTCATATTTTTTTCAAAATTAAAACAATGCTGCACAGTGCCGCAACAAACACTCAAAAAGTTATAAGCAATTTTTTCTGTGATGTTAATTTAATGATTAGGCTAGTTGATTATTGCCTAATTTAGTGGCTTATTAAATGAAAATTTTTACTTGATAACGTATGATGACTGATTCACAAAACGGCATTGTATATTACAAAAACTCCAAAAACATAGGCGACGATATACAAACCTATGCTGCTTGGCAATTGGTGGAGAATGCAGTATTTTGTGATCGTGAACAGCTTCATCATTATCAAACCCCCAAAAAGCTGTTGTGCAATGGTTGGTTTATGAAAAATGGAGCCAATTGGCCTCCTGCTTCTCATGTTCATTCGCTATTTCTTTCGTTTCACATTTCGAGTAGTTGTCAAAATGAAATGACTCGTCCAGCCTCTATTGCTTACTTTCAGCATCATCAACCTGTTGGGTGTAGAGATATACACACACAACAGTTATTGGAAAAGCACAAAGTTGTTTCCTATTTATCAGGATGTTTGACCTTGACTTTACCTCATTATAAGGGAGATCGAAACGATGAGATTCTTTTTGTTGATGTAATGCGCAAAAACTACACCTCATCCTACAGAAGCGCAATTGTCAACAAGCTTATACCCAAATCATATAAAAATCAGGTTAAACACCTCACTCATTTTTCAAATGATCTAAAACACAAAAGCATCGAACAACGAATGAATAATGTGGAAAATTTATTGGAACGATACAAAAAGGCAAAAGTGGTGTTCACCTCACTGATTCATTGTGCGCTTCCCTGTGTTGCGATGGGAACACCTGTTGTGTTTGTTGATGCAGGCTTTAATAACAATGCTGCAAAAAGAGATCGCTTTGGTGGTATTTTGGACTTCTTTCCCCATGTCGTTGATGTTTCATTACCTCTAGGAAAGCGAACGTTGCTACATCGTATGATGCGTATTTCTGGCTTATATCGCTTATCCCTAAAGAAGTTAAAACCAATAGACGAGATGTTGTTTCGTCTCACTCCAAACCAATCTAATCCCCAAATAACCGCCAAGAGAATGAAGGAATCTATTCAACACTTTTTTTCAAATACCTAGTCATGTTATCAGTTGTGATCTGCACATATAATCGAAGTGATATCCTGACAATTTGTTTGCAAGAGATTGCTGAATTCTACCCAGAAAAATTTGAAGTTGAAGTCATTGTTGTCAATAACAATTCAAATGATGATACCTCTACTACCCTATTAGATTTTTCAAATAAATACGATTGGCTAAGCATTGTGGATGAGTCACAACAGGGTTTAAGCCATGCGAGAAACACTGGATATAAATCTGCAAAACTCGATTGGGTACTCTACCTTGACGATGATGCTAAAATTGATCAGCATTTGTTTGATCGAGTGTTTACACACATCAAATCATCGACCTACAAGTGCGTGGGTGGGTTTTATAAGCCTTGGTATGAGACCAGAAAGCCAAAGTGGTTTCGTGACAAATGGGCTAACAATCAACTGAAATACAGTGATGTTCAACCCTTACAATCAAATGAGTATGCAAGTGGTGGGGTGTTTTTAATTCACAAAGATCTTCTTGTTAAACATAATGGTTTTAACCCCAAATATGGTATGCATGGCACACACAGATGGTATGGCGAGGAAACTGAATTGCAACAAAGGATTCGAAAAACTGGTGATCAAATCGCATACGATCCAAAGATGATCATTTATCACTTGGTTCCCTCACACAAAATGCGTGTGGGTTGGCAATTAAGATCATCATATCAGGTTGGGAAAACATTTTTACAGACTGCTGGATACCCACATAATATTGGAAGTGGTTTCGTTGCACTTTCTATTGGAGTTTTGCAAATCGTATTATTTGTACCAATGTTTTTACCACAACTATTGAA
>CAXGAP010000080.1:0-3209 GCA_964008075.1 uncultured Flavobacteriaceae bacterium | reverse complement strand
TCAGTGAAACAGCACTACTTGTATGTAAGGGACAACAATATGACGTTGACTTTGAAACCAGAAATGATGTCAGTTTGGATGCCTATATTCAAATGATTCAGCTCAAAACGGCAGTCTTGTTGGGTTGTGCCCTTCGCATGGGGGCTTTGGTTGGGAATGCAACAACAGTTGCAACAGATTGCCTATACGAATTTGGAGTGAACCTCGGTATTGCCTTTCAGTTACAGGATGATTTACTCGACTCATTTGGAGACCCAAAAACCTTTGGAAAGAAAGTAGGTGGGGATATTATTGAAAATAAAAAAACCATTCTTTATCATCTTACAATGGCGCACGCCAATGCTCACGATAAAGCAACCTTTGAACAACTGATGACTTCGACACCATCTGATGAAAATAAAAAAATCACAGCAGTCAAAACCATTTATGAAGCCACAGAAGTTCCCCGCCGAACAGTCGAGCAAGTTTCTGCCTACACCAATAAAGCAATGGATGCCTTGCAGCAATCGACCCTTTCCTCTGATCAAATTGCTTACTTCACTGCCTTCACAGAGGAATTAATGGTGCGTACCAAATAAGCGCTTAAAGAATTGCTTCACAAAAAGAAGGGTGGGGAATGATCTCATGATGAGAATCTCTTGAAAAAAGCTGCTTTGCTCATCTAAAAATCGGAAAATACGTTTGGGGCTATTTTTGTCAAACATCCCCGAAAACAGTTGCGCGCCCATGTGGTTGTTCTTGGACAAAACATCCAAAAACAGCAAGTCGTACCACCAAAAGCGATTTTTCTTCGCAAAATGACTCAGTGGTTTGTTTGCACTAATATGATCGACCAAAGCCATTGTTTTTCGGTTGATATTTTTAAAAGTAAAACCAGTACTTGCTTTAGTCCACCCACCTGCCGAGCCAATAAAGTGTACATTTTGGGTGTTGTGTTTCCAAAAAGGATATGAACACATAGGAATACTCCCTTGCTCGACTTCAACCAACTCGTAAGCATCTATATTTTTATCTTTTAAATAGCTGCGTATAGCAGATTCATATTTAGATTTATCAAGTCGTTTTTCTGAGAAAAGAGTGTACTCAATCAGCGCATCAGTTTTTGTAAAAGGAAGAACATACATGAATCTGGTTTCTTGTTTTTGTGGAACTGTAAAGTCCATAAAAACTGCTTTTTGCACATCAAAAACAGAAGTTGGGGTTTTGATGTACCAACCCAAAAAATGCTGCTCAAGGACAGGGTACATTTGCTGTTGGCGAAGGATGTTCCAATCAAAAATACTATTGAAAAGAGTAGAACACTGATAGGTGTTATGCTCAGTATTTACAATCACATGAGTGCCTTTATCGCTAAAGCCAGTACAACGTTCATACTTGATTTGAGCTGACTTGTTTTTCGCAATATTTTTATGGAGAAGGTCATAATATGGTTTGCTTCGAAGCATCTTGTAAGAGGTGTCTCCCAAATCAATAGTCATGTCAATGCTTTGACTTTTAAATTGCACCTTGCTCCACTGGTTTTGGAGCAAATCGTCCCACTCTCCTTCACCTGTTTCCCAGAAACACCAAGTACGATCGTTGGCTTTGTGCTGATCGCTTTCAAGGATTAGTATAGAAGACGCTTTGTAGGCATCACTTTTACTTAGGCGATGAGCCAATTGCAGTCCTGAAGCACCACCACCCAAAATGATAAAATCTAGCTTTTGCAATCTATCGTTCTCTGAAGCACAAAGATACAAAATATAAAACCCCATTGAATTTAGTCTAATCTACAAAAAAAATTTAGACTTGTCTAAATTTGTTATATATTTGCCATCTGATGCAAACACTATCAACTGAAGACTATCTGAAGGCAATTTATCATGTCTCACAATCCTCATCTGGTGCTGTGGCAACAACGAGCATTGCGAAACAGATTGGTGCAAAGCCATCATCTGTTACAGATATGTTCAAAAAGCTTTCCGATCAAAACCTTGTTAAGTATCAAAAGTATCAGGGTGTCTCTCTGACAAATGATGGGATCAAAACAGCACTGCGAATTATTCGAAAGCATCGTTTATGGGAATCTTTTTTGGTTTCTCATTTGAATTTTAATTGGGACGAAGTACATCAGGTTGCAGAGCAGCTCGAGCATATTCAGTCCGAGAAACTGACAAATGAACTTGAAAGGTTTTTGGATTATCCTACCCATGATCCTCATGGTGATCCGATACCCAACAGGGCTTTGTTTATAAAAGCATACGACAAAATTTTACTCACTGAGCTTCCAGCGAACAAAGAGGGGGTTTGTGTAGGGGTCAAGGATAACTCTTCAGATTTTTTACGCTATCTTGACAGAAGGCAGATAGGAATCGGAACGCCTTTACAGGTATTACATCGTGAGGATTACGACGACTCTCTGCATATTCAAGCAGGGAAGTCAACATTGATGATTACCAAAAAAACTGCTGAAAATATTTATGTAAAACCTTAAATTATGTTACAAGAGATTTTATCTTTTTTTGAGCAAACACCACCCGTATTAGGGGCTTTATATGCCACTCTTTTTACTTGGGGGATGACCGCACTGGGTGCATCTTTTGTGTTTTTCTTCAAAACCATGAATCGAGCATTTTTGGATGGGATGCTTGGCTTCACAGGTGGCGTTATGGTTGCTGCGAGTTTTTGGAGCTTGCTCGCCCCTGGGATTGAAATGAGCCCAGGAGAGGGCTTTGTCAAAGTGATTCCAGCAGCTGTTGGTTTTGGTCTTGGGGCGCTATTTATCTTTGGTCTTGACAAGGTTCTTCCGCATCTTCACATCAACTTCCAAAAACCGGAAGGAGTAAAAACACCATGGCATCGATCAACACTTCTTGTTCTTGCCATTACACTTCACAATATTCCTGAGGGATTGGCAGTGGGCGTTCTCTTTGGGGGTGTGGCAGCTGGGTTGCCAGAAGCATCGATTGCAGGTGCAGTTGTACTTGCGATAGGTATTGGGATTCAGAATTTCCCAGAAGGGGTAGCTGTATCCATGCCCATGCGTCGACATGGGCTCAGTCGTTGGAAAAGCTTTATGTATGGGCAGTCTTCAGCAATTGTTGAGCCAATCGCAGCAGTTATAGGCGCATTGGCAGTGACCTTTTTTACACCTATACTTCCTTATGCCTTGGCCTTTGCTGCAGGAGCGATGATTTTTGTAGTTGTGGAGGAGGTGATTCCTGAAACAC
>CAXGAP010000079.1:0-3258 GCA_964008075.1 uncultured Flavobacteriaceae bacterium | reverse complement strand
CCATCATCTTGAGTTCAGGAACAATTCCAATAACAGCTTGCATATCTGCTGCCATATCTGGGGGAAGGTCCATACTGTTACCCATTTGATCTACCTTCGCACCATCGGCATTCACGGTGACTGTAGCGAGCACGTTTCCACCCATTTTGACGATCTGTTTTTGCTCATCAGCTGTATAGATTGAAGTAGCTTCAATCTCATTGCCCATAAAGTTTGCGTTGTAGCTCACTTCAAGAGTGCCAATGGCGCTAAGGGTGTCTAGACCTCCGATTGCGTCGAGGTAGTTTGCCAAAATAGACTGCGCACTAACTCCTTCTGGTAACTCAAAAGAAGCTGGGCGATCGACAACATTTCCATATTTATCATAATATTTAACGGGAACGGTAGAACCATTAAATTCTACTTTCTCCAAGTTGTCTAACACCTCAGATGCTTTTCCAGTTACAACAATACGGGCTTGATCCACGAGAAAATATTTTTGAGCTGCACGCTGAACATCTTCTTTACTAACATTGTTAACTTTTTCCAAATAGGTTGTGTAAAAATCGTCAGGAAGCTCCTCGGTTTCAATTTCCAACGCATAGGAAGCAACGGTACTAGGTCGTTCTACGGCACGCACAAAACTACCCACGTATTTTGCCTTTGCCCGATTCAATTCCTCATCACTTACCACTTCTGTTTTCATACGATCGATTTCATACAATAACTCAACGACCGAACTGTCTACAACTGCATTCCTTACACTTGCACTTGCTCGAAAACGGCTTGCAGTATATTTGTTATTTCCAACACCTGAATAGGAACCATAGGTATAACCCTTGTCTTCTCTGAGATTCAAAAACAAACGAGCTTCACCACCACCACCCAAAATGCCATTGGCAATTAGTAGGGGGAAATAATCTGCATCTTTTTTACGCAAGCTTACTGTATTTTGAACTGACACTTCTGTTTGTACGGCATTTGGCATATTGACAAAGTCAATTTGTGTAGCACTAACATTTGTCACATCTGGGATAACATCAGGTGATAATTCTCCTTTTTTCCATTTGCCAAAGAGTTTCTTCACTTGTTTTTTCAGCGCAGTGGCATCTACATCTCCAACAATGACCAAATACGATTGATTAGGCACAAAGTAGCGTTTGTAAAACGCATCAACATCCGCCAGACTAACACTCTCAACACTCTCTTTGGAAACATACTCGCCGTAGGGGTGATCTTTTCCATAAGCAAGCAGATTTTCGACACGTCGAGCAGCGGTTGTTACGCTCTTTTCGCTGGACTTGATTCCATCAAGAAGGATATCACGTTCTTTGTCAAACTCTTCCTGTGTAAAGTTTGGGTTCAGTGCAGCATCAGCCATGAGCTCCAACACTCGGCCAAAATAGCGAGACAGTGAACTTGCACTCGCACTTTGTGACCCAAAATTGATAGTTGCTCCCATAAAGTCAACCTCCTCGTTAAAGCTATCTTTATCGATTGAAGTTGAGCCCTTCCCTAAAAGAGCACCAGTTAGTGAGGATACGCCAGCCAATTTACCTTCAGTGATTGGGGCATTATCCAAGGATAAACTCACGGCAGCACGTGGCAGCTTGTTGTTTTCAACAATAAGAACTGTCAATCCGTTTTTCAGTGTAAAACGTTCGGGTTCTCCGAGTTGAATCACGGGTGCAGGACCAGATTGTGGCTGCTGACTGCGGTCAACTTGTGCAAATGCGGTGACTGTCAGCAATAAAAATAAGGTATTAAGGATTTTTTTCATGGTTAGTTTTCTTTGGTTTCAGGTAAATATTCAAGTACCAAACGCTGATTAGGATTTAAGTACTTATTGGCGACATCTTTAATTTCTTCTCTAGTAATAGAACGATAGATATCAATTTCGGTATTGATTAGATTCGTGTCATCATAGAGCATATAATAACGCGCAAGCGAATTGGCAATCCCTTCAACAGAAGCATTGGAACTGACAAATGCATTTTCAATTTTGTTTTGTAATTTTTGATAATCTCGTTCAGAAATCAATTGATCTTGAATTTTGATAATTTCCTCATCCATTTCGCTTACCAAGTCGTCTAGGGTGTTTTCACCAAGAGGTAATCCGAAAATGACATACATACTATAATCTTCTTGTGAAATGTTAAATGCACCTGTTTGCAATGCCATTTTTTTCTCGTCAACCAGCTTTTTATATAATTTCGAGCTTGGTCCGTCGCTGAGGTAAGTTGAAATCATATCCAAAACTTTGGAATCTCTTTCCGAAAAACCTGGCGTTCGATAAGCATTGATCACAGCAGGAATTTGAATGTTTGAGTCATATGCCGTAGCAGAAATGGCTTCCGTTATGGGATCATCCTTCTCGTAATTACGTTCGATATCGGCACCTCTAGGAATATCACCAAAATAGTCCTGAACCATCTTTTTTGTAGATGCAATATCAATATCACCAGCTACAACTAAAACCGCATTATTTGGCACGTAGAATTTTTTATTGAAGGCCAAAAACTCGTCAAGGGTTGCCGAGTCTAAGTGTTCCATTTCACCGATAGTCGTCCAACGGTAGGGGTGTTTGATGAACAAATTCTTTTTTACATTTTCAAGAAACTTTCCATAGGGCTGATTGTCAACTCGAAGCCGTTTTTCTTCTTTGACCACTTCATTTTGGGTATCAACTCCAATCTGGTTGATGATGGGGTGTAACATCCGCTCGGATTCCATCCAAAGACCAAGCTCAAGATTATTGGAAGGGAAAACTTCGTAATAATAAGTTCGGTCATCTGTTGTATTCGCATTATTTGTTCCTCCATTTTCTGTAACAATAGAAAACCATTGTCCACGTTCAATATTTTCAGTTCCTTCGAAAAGCAGATGTTCAAAAAAATGTGCAAAACCAGTTCTATCTGGTTGTTCGTCTTTAGCTCCTACGTGATACATGACAGAAGTTGTCACCACAGGGGCATTATTGTCTTGGTGAAGGATGACGTGAAGTCCGTTATCCAAATCGTATTCTTCAAATGAAACCGACTGGGCAGTGCAGTAAATCATTGGAAGAAAAAGTAGAAGTGCTATGTTCTTTAACATCATTATTGTGTTTTTGATTTTGAATTCGTGAATATACAAATTAAAGAAACTCCTTCCGTTCTACATTTGAAGATATAAAAATTGTGATATAAGCCGATAAGGTCGTATATTTGCACCCGCTAAAAAGCAAAATAAAATAGAAATGTACGCAATCGTAGATATAGCTGGGCAGCAATTTAAAGT
>CAXGAP010000078.1:0-3297 GCA_964008075.1 uncultured Flavobacteriaceae bacterium | reverse complement strand
ATCGATATCTGCGGTTCGGATTTTCATACCATGTCGAAAAACGAAGCTGACTCACACCTGACAAATTGTGCTGGTAGTGGCCAAGCGAACGGTGACCCCGATAGGCAATGGCATAATTTATACGTGGACTGAGGTTTGCTGTAATCAACACATCGGTCGATTGCCCTTGCTGAAATGCGGTTTTAAAATACATTTCAGTCAGTGGGGTTGGCACATGGTAATAGTACACCTCATGGGACTGAAACATTTGATGATTTTTGGAAAGAAAACCAGACATTGGTAAAATCGATTGGGGAACCGATTGTAAAGCTAGATGACTAACGGTTTGTCCCGAGTTGGCGAAAGGCAAGTGTTCAAAATCGTCTTTTCGACGAAAGTTAAACTTGTATTGCTTTTCAACACTCAGAGTTGTATCCACAAAAGTCGTGTCACGATCCTGTGAGATAATTAGATAGTCTGTTATCGCTCTCGTTTCGGTAAATGTTTGCTTTGACCGCTGACCAAACAAACTGTCTTGGTCTTGAAAAGACCCTTGAAATTGACTGTTTAGCGATAAGTTCCGAGGCGACCCCTCCTTCGTTTGTGGAGTTAACGAACCTGATCGATTTTGAGATTGGACTGCAAAAGCAGCAAGCAAGCAACATACCACAAAAAGACGTCGGATCGAATTCATTAGCGCAAAGGTAGAGAATTCGAGTGGACAGTGCTGTATTTGTCAGGTAACGAATGCCATTTAGAAAAACTAAGAATTTAGTTTCAAACAATATCGTATTTTAGTTGTCAATGCAAACCCAACACACCAAGTTTGTTGAATGTGGAACCGACGAGGCAGGTCGGGGTTGCTTGGCGGGGCCAGTCACAGCTGCTGCCGTAATCCTACCCCCTTCCTATTCGCATGATTTGCTTACCGATTCCAAAAAACTGACTGCCAAACAGCGAGCCGAATTGCGAAAAGAAATCGAGAATGTTGCCATAAGCTATGGCATTGCCCATGTACTTCCAAAAAGAATTGATGAAATCAATATCCTCAATGCCTCTATCGAAGCCATGCACCTCGCCATTCAAAAGCTCAAACCAACTCCTGAATATATACTCGTGGATGGCAACCGCTTTACACCCTATTTCGATATCCCGCACAAATGCATGATCAAAGGAGATGCGCGATTTCTCAACATCGCAGCTGCCTCTGTACTGGCAAAAACCGAAAGAGATGATTTTATGACTACGGTTCACAGCAAATCCCCAGACTATGGGTGGGACACCAACAAGGGCTATCCAACCAAAAAACATCGGAAAGGGATTCACGCTGCAGGCCTATCCGAATGGCATAGAAAAAGTTTTACATTATTGCCAACACAAACGCAATTCGATTTTTAACTTTATTACCTTTGTACTATGCGCTATTTGCTCTTTTGCTTTGTGCTTTTTGCCTTGACGCAATGCTCAACTCCTCCGCAAAACACGGTTAACCCTCTCGGCTATATACCTGCAAAGCCCATTGCGATTCTCCATACCGAGGACATGGAGTCCGTTGTTCGTTTTTCTGAAAGTGAGCAACAGCTCAGTCGTTTTCTTGCTCCGTTCTTATCCACGCAACAACATTGGTCGCCTTTTCAAAAATGTGTTATTAGTTATCATGAAGAGGGTGTGAAAGATTACAAGTATTTGCTGATTTACCCTTTGGCTTCGCTCGATAGTGTCCCTCAGCTCATCGGAGATACTTTACAATATGAAAGCTTGCCTATCGTTCGGTTCCCAAAACAAGACATTGACCGCTACGGCATCATTCACAATAAAACTTATTTTGAGTCTGACTCGAAAATTTTACTCGAAAACAGCATCCGACTCCACAATGCGCCAAACCGCCCCGATGAAAACCTACAAAAACTATACGACTCAAAATCAGGACCATTTCAGTTTTTTATCAATGACAGATCGCAAGAGTTGTTGGCTGAAAAATTTAAAACAACCGTCCCGTTCTCACTTTCTGATTTTTCAACTTGGACAGTTATTCAACCAAAGACAGAAAACGGAAATACCGTTCTTGAAACCACTGGGCTACTTCCTTCAGGGAAGTTTACCAAAATGAGTCTGATTTCTGATCAAACGCAAGACTTGTCAAAACTCCTTTCAAATCTCCCACTTGCTATGATTGGTGCCGCTATATATGGGCTTGATATTGATCTTTTTTCATCTGTTAGGGGTCGCTACAACGCACAGCACAATTTGCCAAGTCCTCCAATCGACAGTCTATTGATGCAAGCTCAAGCAATTGCTAAAGTACACACGCTCCAAAATCAAATTGCAGTTTTGGACATGACAGGCGTTGAGGATATCGTTCCAATATTAGAGAAAAATGCAGAGGCTACACGCAGAGTTAGAGATGCGATAACCTACCAATTTTCAGAAAAAAAATCGATTAAAAATCTTGGTGCGCCTTTGCTGGATATGCCAACACTCACACATGCATCTTTGGTGAATGATATGCTATTTTTAGCTCCTTCAGAGGCCTCTATTACAGAACTGCTTACTCAACTCTACAATGGGTATTCCTTAGGCAGCGACGAGCAATTTGAAGGACTTCTCGATGAAATTCCAAATGAGTCCTCTTTGCTATTCGTGGGCGTTGAGTCGTTTTTTTCAAAACAAATGAATTCTCTACTAACCGATGATCTTCGGGTTGAAGCAAACGACGAATTCCCGTTTTGGCTTGGGATTGGACTGGTCGAAAGCGGGGTTGCTCAAATTCAGTTTAAGCAGGTATCCAAACAAGGTAAAATCGAAAATAAAAGACCTAAACTATTGTTCTCAACGCCTAATGAAAATGCGATAACGCAAGGTCCAAACGCTGTATTGAATCATCTCAATGGATCAATGGAATGGGTCGTTCAAGATGAAAAACACAATTTGACTCTGATCAGCAGTACTGGGAAAAGCACGTGGACAAGACCAATTGGGAGTCCTATTCAGTTTCCCATTCACCAAGTGGATCTTTACAAGAACAGTCGACTTCAGATGGCTTACAACACAAAAAATAGTTTTGAAGTCATCGATCGAAATGCAAGGCCTGTACCTCCCTTTTCTTCGACCCTCAATAATCCTTTGCCTCTCGCTGTTTTTGATTATCAAAACTCCAGAGACTATCGACTCCTTCTCATCGACCAAAATAAGGTTGAGCTACGCGATCGTAAGTTTCAAAAAGTTAGCGGATTTACCCGTACAAAAGCCAACCTCAAGTATGTGCCCAAACATATTCGAATTGGTACAAGAGACTATATCACAATGGTCGAAAAAAGC
>CAXGAP010000077.1:0-3348 GCA_964008075.1 uncultured Flavobacteriaceae bacterium | reverse complement strand
TCTTATTTTTGGCGACCCTTGGGTCATTAACTCAGTTGGTTCAGAGTGTCGCCTTGACAGGGCGGAAGTCACTGGTTCGAATCCAGTATGACCCACAACTAAGATGACTTATCAAATTGAAATCAACTTAAAGCCTTTTGCAAGAGGATTTCACCTCATCACTGATGAGATTGTTTCCAAGCTTCCTGATTTCACAGGAATTGTACATGTCTTTATCCAACACACTTCGGCGAGTCTAACGATCAATGAGAATGCTGACCCCAGTGTTCGTGTTGATTTTGAAACTCATTTCAACAAACTGGTCTCTGAATCCGACGATCATTATACCCATACCTTGGAGGGAAAAGACGATATGACCTCTCATATCAAGAGCAGTATTTTGGGGTCATCAGTATCATTTCCAATCAAAAACGGAACCCCCCAGCTCGGAACATGGCAGGGTGTTTATTTGTGTGAGCATCGAAATCGTGCGAGTGGGCGAAAGATTTTTGTGACTTGTATTGGTGGAAGTTGATCCACTTCAAGTATTTCAGACTGCTATTTTCTGAAAAAATAAAACAATAAGCTCAACACGATACTGACCACAATAGAGGTACCAAGTGGAAAGTAGAATGTCCAGTTTTCGCCACCGAATCGAAAGTCAAGAGGGTTTTTATAACCAGATTTTTCACCCAATAATATCACCCCTCCGACGAGTACAAGAACAATCCCAAGAAACAAAAGGGTGCGTCCCATTAGTGAATAACGTCTATTAATTTTTCAAGTGTAAAACTGCGAGACCCTTTCACAAGAAGTGATCCATCTCCAATAGAGTTTGAGGAGAAGTGCGCTATGGCCTGATCAATGTTGGAAAAGTATTTATCTGCAGACACAAAAGACTCAAAAGCAGCGCCAACCCAATAGCAATCATCAATCGATGATGCCTGTACCCATTCAACGAGCTGTTGGTGTTCTGTTTCTGTGTGCTCTCCAAGTTCGTTCATTTGTCCTAGGATTGCGATTTTTCTTCCTTCAGTATTGGCAAAGCTTTGCAGGGCAGCGCTCATGCTCGTTGGGTTGGCATTGTAAGCATCCAATGTGATATGAAGGTTGTTTTTGTGAATTTTCTGTGATCTATTGTTGTCAGGCACATAAGATTCAAGAGCGCTTTTGGCTGTTTCGATAGAAACCCCAAAATGCTTTCCAATGGCATAGGCAGCAAGTGTATTATAGGCATTATAAATACCAGTAAGTTGGGTTTGTATCCTCACTCGATCGATTTTTAGGGCGATAGTATCATTTTTATCATCAATTTCTGCAAAAAACTGAGCTGATGCAGTTGTTCCATAGGTTTTTGGGTCATGGTCTTTGAGCTGTGCCATGATTTTTGAATCATCAGCATTGGAAAAGATGATACCACTTGTACTTTTCAAAAAGTCATAAAGTTCAGATTTGGCTTTGACAACCCCTTGCAAACTGCCAAACCCCTCCAAATGTGCCTTTCCAAAATTTGTAATCAGCCCAGCATTTGGTTGAGCGATATTGGCCAAAAGTGCAATATCTCCAGGACGACTGGCACCCATTTCAACAATCCCAATTTCTGTGTCTTCTTTTAATGAAAGTAAGGTTAAGGGCACTCCGATATGGTTGTTTAGATTTCCCTTGGTTGCAACAATATTGAGGTCTTCTTTGAGTACTGCATGGATAAGCTCTTTTGTTGTTGTTTTGCCATTGCTGCCAGTAAGCGCTATGATTGTAGTTCCTAGAGCAGTTCGATGCGCAGTGGCGAGTTCTTGTAGAGATTTCAAAGAATCATCAACTCTTACAATTCGATCATCACTTATAGGGATATCTTGATCGACGATGACACCTGCTGCACCTTTGTCAAGGGCTTCTATTGTAAACTCATTTCCATTGAAATTTGGCCCACTCAGGGCGAAAAAAAGCTCTCCGGGTTGTAGCGCTCTAGTGTCTGTACTGACACCTGCAGCGTCTCTAAAAATATGATAAAGCGCTGACATGGCTATTTATTAGCTATAGGGTTGTAGACTTAGTTTGATGGGATACCACGAGGCTTTCGGTCTCCACTAGTGCTTCCCAAATAGGACATTGCACATCTAAAACCAATGTAATCAGCACCCAAAAACTCTGGCATGTATCTCCGCTGTGCAGGGTCAAGCCAAAAAGCACGATCTTTCCACGAGGCACCTTTGATGACCCTAGTAGTGTTGGAAACAAGTGTCAAACGCTTTTCGTTTTCTTGACGCACCCTCTTACTGGCTTCAGAAAAGGGATCACTATACATCATCGAATTTTCATCATCAGTGTTTCGGGCATTCAACAAATCTCCGTCAGCATAGGCGATATTGTTTGCTGCAAGTCCATTAGAACTTAGATAATTAGCATTTTCGTCACCATAATTTTGAGGTTCAATTTGCTCTTTCTGAATAGATCCAGGTAATTGTTTATATGTATTTCTTCCGTTGGGACTATCGTCGTAACTAATCACATCCTCCGTAACAGAAATTTTTCCATCCTCAGTGATATAATTTTCAAAAATATTACCTCTGAAATAGTTCATATCACTCACTTCGTTGTTTGTCAGTGGTCGATATACATCGGCAACCCATTCTGAAACATTACCTGCCATGCCATATAAACCAAAATCGTTTGGTGGGTATTGACGTACATCAGCAGTAATTTCAGCATCATCATTTGACCATCCTGCAACACCACTAAAATCTCCTCGACCTTGTTTGAAGTTGGCGAGTTGATCACCAGCGTTTCTTCTTTGCGTCACTCTTGAAGTGTCGCCAGACCATGGATATTTCTTTTTTCCTTGGTAAGAGTTGTATTCACGTATGCCGGCCAGACCAAGTGATGCATATTCCCATTCGGTTTCTGTTGGCAATCTGTACTCAGGTAAAACAATTCCATACTCAACACTTGCATTGGTTACCTTAATTTCATCCTCTGCATCTCCTTCGCCACGAACTCTAATTTGTGCCGATCGACCAACAAATGATTGAATTTCGTTCTCAGAGTCATTTTGAACTGCATCAACGTTTTCAGCAGAATAATTTCCACTATATACTAGATCAGGACGTTTGAGATAAGTTTCGGTATCAAAATTGTTGATCCCTCGAATTTCGTCAGAAGTTCTGGCCCCTTTGGCAATCCAGCCTTTGTCTTCGAGTATCAATTCATTTACGCGATTGGTTCTCCACTTGGCAAAGTTGCTCGCTTGCTGCCAACTCACGCCAACAACAGGGTGTGTGCGGAAAGCAGGGTGACGAAGGTAGTTGTTGACCATGTCGTCATAATAACCAAGTTGATTTCTCCAAACGAGAGTGTCAGGAAGAGCTGAGG
>CAXGAP010000076.1:0-3372 GCA_964008075.1 uncultured Flavobacteriaceae bacterium | reverse complement strand
GGATCTGCTTGGCCATTTTTCTGAGCCTGGCGGTGATCTTGAGCGCGGGATGGCTGGGTTAAGCACGGCCGGAGAAGCAGGCTGTCCAAATCCTGGATAGTTCTCTTTTTATGAATGCAAGGCTGTCCATTGTCTTGATGCAGAAAGACGAAGGGGAGCTTCTGCGCGCTTGGATTAACCATCATCTTGAAATAACGACCCCGGAGCTGATTTATATTTTTGACAATGGATCTACATGTCTCAAGACACAAAAAATTCTTAAAATTGCCAAAAAAAGGGCGTCAATATTTCGCTTCAATATAACAGTCGCAAAGACTTTGAACGAAAAGGTGACATCGTCTGCAAGACAATACAATTCATACAGGCCAATGACAAAAGTGATTTCGTCATTCCTCTCGACTGCGATGAATTTCTTGGCATCCAAAGTGACACCAATACAGAGCCATCGTTCGACCACTCATCAATCAGCCAACATCTAGGCCAGCTGACCGAACAGAAGGGATACTTCAAAGTTAAAAGACACTATTTCAACAACACGCTCGAAACCGATTCTTACCACATCAATAATTCACCAGGAAAGTATTTTTTTGGAAGCTCTTCGCTGAAAAGTCTCGATGTTGGCTTCCACAGTCCAAAGTTAACTGAAGAATCTTGCCAGTACCAGTGCAACAACTCAGATCTCATTGCTTTTCATTATCACAACAAAGCCTTCTCAATCCGACGGGCTAATGCCATCAACAAAATGCGAAGTCGTGTTAATAATTTTTTGATCAACGAACTTAAGCAATACTCAGGGCTCGGCATGCATCTCCTCAAGGACTTGAGAGGGATTGATACTCCTTTCGCACCACCAACGCAATACCGAACACGATCATTTCTCGATCATTTGCAAAATTCAGACATTTCTTTCCCGCATAATCTCTATCAAGAAGAATGTTTAACTGACCATATAAAGGGGAAACGGATTGGCCGATATGACAGAAAGGAACTTTCGCGCCTTCGGCGATCACTACAGTCAAACCTGATTCAATTCATTCCGAATCATTCGGGAAGAGAACGAATTCGCTTGCAGACAGCAAGCACTGATATCAAACGGCGATACAACACGACCTATGCAGCCCTGCAACAATTCAAAAAAGCCATCAAGAGGCAGAACGCTGATCAGCATATGACCAATACCCCGGAAACAATCATTATCACCATTCGGAATAATCGTTCACTGGCCAATGCATATTTAGCAACATTTATCGCAAGCCGCAGACAAAATATTATCTTTGATTGCCGCAATTTCTGGAACAACACAGACACTCAACTTTTAACCTTGACATCTTCAGCTGTTCAGGCGTACGAAGACAGAGTTATTCTCCGCCATGAATTAAAGTGCAACAAAAAGATCCATAAGCGACTTATAGTTCACTTTTTAATGCTCACACTTAATCAGCCTGGCTGCATAAATAAAGGCAGATATTCAGAAAGAAACTCTTGAGCTGAATATTTTTTTGGCTCAACCTCAAACAAAGCTGCCCGTCCAATCATTCTTACGGGAGCCTGAATTGATTCAACTACATGATACTGCTTGCGCTCAAGATAATCATCAAATAATACTTGAACGGGAGCCTGGCAATTTACAACAGCAGCCAGAAAAGATGGGACCCTCCAGCGACCATCGATCAAAATAAATTGGGGATTGACCTTCTTTGCTCGGAGCACAGACCAAGGCTTCCAGGCAGACATGAGAAACTGTGTTCCACGGTCATGGGTAAAGCCTTCCTGCGTGAAATCTGGATATCCCCACTCCTTCGTTGACCCAACATCTGCATGAAGTGGATGAAATCGATCGGACAGCCCTTCTTCTGTCAAAAAGGTCGACAACCTTGCCAACCAGAGAGAGTCCGTTTCACAGGAGTAAAGCTGATTGTTGCGATTGGATTTCAAGGCCAAAACTGAAGAACCACCACTTCCATACTCAAGAATTACGCCAGACAGATCGCGATAACAGGATGTCAACCAATCCGCGGTCGGTGGGTCCAGCGTCAACTGAAACATGAATTCATCACTCGTCAGACCAATCTATTCCAGCACACGAAAGCATCGAGCCATGAGATAATTTCGACAACGAACCCGGAAATCCAATAATCCATAGGAATAAGGCCTATGGAAAAGCAACCCAAAAAATCAACCTCACCGTCGACAAGCATGAGTGAAAACAAAAAAATGACATCTCAGAAATCGTCGGAGATTGCATCTAAACTTCGTTTTAATTACAAGTTTTACACGAAATCATATCCAGACATATCAAACCTTGACGAAACATCTGCAAGAATTCATTTTGCTGAAAAGGGGATTCTTGAAAAGAGATTTTGCTCTCCCTATCATTTCTTCAAAGACAGGAAACCGGAATATGCCGGAGCGATATCAATCAAAAAATTTCGCAAACACAACAAGATTTCTCAAAGCATTTCACCGCTTAAAACATGCGAGTTAATTCTGAACCATCTGAACTATGGCACCCCATCTGCTGAGGATGAGGTCTTCTTTCAATCGAAAACCAAACGATCAACGATTGGAAAACATGGGCAGATCCACCCTTGGGCAGCGAGGTTCAACAATCCCGATACCAAGGTCCTCGAAATTGGATCACGCTGCGTCTCCTCTCAGGCGCATTGGAAACGCTTTTTCCCTGATGTTCAGTACACCGGTATCGACATCATGGACGGTGAGAATGTTGATCTCGTCATTGACGCCCATAGACTTTCAGAATATTTCGATAAAGAAAGTTTTGACTTAGTCATTTCTTTTGCCGTTTTTGAGCATCTAGCGATGCCATGGATTGTCGTCGAAGAAATTTCAAAAGTCCTTAAAGTTGGTGGACATGTTGCGATTGAAACACATTTTTCCTTTTCAGAGCATGAGCTGCCCTGGCACTTTTTTCAATTTAATTGCACCGCGCTGGAGAGCATGTTTAATCAGGCGCTGGGGTTTGAAGTGATTGACTCAGGACTGGACTCACCCATTGTTGGACGTTTTGCTGATCAAGCAGCCCCTCATTTGAGAGGGAAACCAGTTAACGATTTGTACTGCCACTCATCGATCATTGCCCTGAAAAGCAATAGTTTTGATCAAGAAATGTTCAACTGGAGAAAAGCATTATCAACTGTAGTAAAAAATACGATGTATCCCAAAAACACTGGATTTTCTCGTAACTGGAAAAACCAAAATTGAATTTTTAGACAAAAATCCCATAAAAAAAGCCCCCGCTAAAGCGGAGGCTTAAACACAGAACCAGAAAGTGAATTACTGAAGATCAGTAGTCGAAGTCTCCGCCGCCCATGCCGCCGCCGGCAGGAGCTGCATCCTTCTTCTCGGGCAGAT
>CAXGAP010000075.1:0-3411 GCA_964008075.1 uncultured Flavobacteriaceae bacterium | reverse complement strand
TGTTGTGTTTTTATTTTGAAATATACAACTGCTCTCTCAAAAACCCCTTATTTTTGCACAAATCACTTCCATGCACAGGAGTCACACATGCGGCGCATTGCGCCAATCCGATGTAAACAAGGACGTTCAACTCGCTGGTTGGGTACAGCGTATCCGCGACAAGGGATTTTTACTTTGGATTGACCTTCGTGACCGATATGGCGTAACACAACTGGTTTTGGATGAAGAGCGGTGTGATGCAGCCCTCATTTCAAAAGCCATGACACTCGGTAGAGAGTTTGTTGTACAAGTACATGGCTGTGTAATTGAAAGGGAGGCCAAAAACTCCGCAATCCCCACTGGCGACGTCGAGGTTTTGGTAAAAGAACTCACAATTCTCAACCCTGCCGAAGTTCCGCCTTTCACTTTGGAAGATGAAACTGATGGTGGCGATGACCTGCGCATGAAATATCGGTATTTAGATATCCGTCGCAACACGATCAAAGACAAGTTGTTGTTTCGTAACAAAGTGGCGCAAGTAATTCGCAACTATTTGTCGTCTCAAGATTTTGCAGAAATCGAAACCCCTTACCTCATCAAATCAACCCCTGAGGGTGCTCGTGATTTTGTCGTGCCGTCCCGCATGAATCCAGGACAGTTTTATGCCCTACCGCAGTCCCCACAAACATTTAAGCAATTGTTGATGGTTGGTGGTATGGATCGTTATTATCAGATTGTGAAATGTTTTCGTGACGAAGACCTTCGTGCCGATCGGCAACCTGAGTTTACACAAATCGATTGTGAAATGGCCTTTGTGGAACAAGATGATATTCTAGCTGTTTTTGAAGAGCTCTTACAACAATTGCTGCAAGACATCCACGGCATCAAACCCACTGCTTTCCCACGACTGTCTTATGCTGACGCCATCGCAACCTATGGTTCGGACAAGCCAGACATTCGGTTTGGCATGCACTTGGCTGGACTCAATGAGGTCGCACAAGGCAAGGGCTTTCAGGTCTTTGACCAACAAGAGTGGGTTGGCGGATTTGCTGTCGAAGGTGGTGCTGCCATGAGTCGAAAAGAAATCGACAGTTGGATCGATTGGGTCAAGCGACCTCAAATTGGTGCCAAAGGCATGGTTTGGGTCAAGTGCAATGATGATGGTAGTTACAAATCATCTGTCGATAAATTTTACAGTCAAGAGGACTTGGCTGCTTGGGCATCTGCTTGCCACGCCAAAAAGGGAGATATCATTCTCGTTCTTTCAGGCGGAAAATCACAAACACATACACAACTCGGTGAACTCCGTCTTGCAGTGGCAGAAAAAATGGGTCTTCGCGATCCAAAGGTTTTTGCACCTCTTTGGGTGGTTGATTTTCCACTGTTTGAACAACTGGAAGGGGATGATCACTATCATGCCATGCATCACCCTTTCACAGCTCCAAAACCAGCGCAAGTCGCCCAACTCGACAGCTCACCTGCATCGGTATATGCCAATGCATATGACTTAATCCTCAATGGCAATGAAATCGGTGGCGGATCAATTCGTATTCACAATCGAGAGGTGCAAGAAAAAATGTTTTCACTCCTTGGGTTTAGCAAACAAGAGGCCCAAGCACAGTTTGGTTTTTTGATGGATGCCTTTCGCTATGGTGCACCTCCACATGGGGGGATTGCTTTAGGGTTTGATCGCCTGGTTGCTGTGTTGAATGGGCAAGAGTCTATCCGCGATTATATCGCTTTTCCAAAAAACAATAGTGGTAGGGATGTGATGATCGATGCCCCAGCTCCTTTGGATGATGATCAACTCGATGAACTTTCACTTCAATCCAAAGCATGACCAGGCTTCTACAAATTTTATTTGCGTGCATCGTCATTGCAATCATCACTGGCTTTGTGCTCAAATCAAACAACCCAATCACTGGAGATCGTGTTATTGGGGTAACGATTCTGTTTACCACCTTTATTTTTATGCCTCTTTTTATCTACCACAGGTGGAAAGACAAAAAACTAGCAGACTATACCCTCACGCCAGAAAACTTCAAAAAAATGAGGGAAATGGGGAAAAAATCAAAACAATTTAAATAAATAGCCGAGGGTTGATATATTAATACTATATTCGCGCTTTAATTTAAATAGATGACTGGAACAGTTAAATTTTTCAATGGGTCTAAAGGTTTTGGATTCATTACCAATGATGAAACGGGCGAAGATATTTTCGTTCACGTAACCTCTCTAGAGGGAATCAACCTCAATGAAGGTGACAAAGTATCGTATAACGAGGGTGAAGGTAGAAAGGGCAAAATGGCCACTGATATCGAACTCCTTGACTAATTGTATTTTATTTTGACTAATTGAAAAGCCCTTTATAGGGCTTTTTTTTATGTTCTTTTTTGTTTAAAAAACGCCTGTAAAACGATAGACGCCTCGTCTTCACACACCCCAAAGGTGACTTTGGTTTTGGGATGTAAAGGGGTATTGTTTGAGCGATAACCTCTTTTGTAGTCTGATGCGGCAAAAACCAATCGCCCGAGTTGACTCCAATACATAGCCCCTGCACACATACTGCAAGGCTCAAGGGTGACGTAGAGCGTAGAATCTTTGAGATATTTTCCTCCGATATAGTTTGCTGCAGCAGTGATCGCTTGCATTTCGGCATGAGCAGTGACATCGGTTAGTGTTTCGGTGAGGTTGTGCCCACGAGCAATGATCTGACCATGTGCAACCACCACCACCCCAACAGGCACCTCACCTTTTTCGAGGGCAAATTGAGCTTCATTCAAAGCCTTTTTCATAAAGTGTTCGTCAGTCAATGGATCGATCATTAGCTTAATTTTTTATGCCACAGCAGGGCTTGTCCATCTGTGAGTCCCGCAACAAAACAGCTTGTTTGCAACAGCTGCTGGTAGCGATCATTAGGTGAAAAACGAATGGTTTCTGGCAAAAGGTTCAAGGCCAATCGGTCAAGGGCAGTGGTCTTGTTATCGGATTGTCGAATGACTGCATGGCTTAACACTTCCAAAATATGATGAATCGCTCGATAGCCTTTCACTTCTTTTTCGATGACCTCCTCGGAGCGATAGATTTTTTCTTTGCTCAATTTAATAATATCTTCGACTTGAGCAGTGTATTTACTTTTTTTGAGAAGGGCATGTGAAAACTCTCCAGCTAAAATTGCCTGTTCATTTTCCATAAAAATATGTGTCGCATCCTCGATCAACACCCCGATCGAGAGAGCACGCAGATAGGCTAGGCGGTCGGTGGTGGTTTGGAGTTGTTTGTACTTATCGGTGTCGATATGGTCTTTTACCAATTTAATAAGATTCTCCAAAGCATAAGACTCTGGAATCCAGCCCAAGTTGATGCCATCTTCAAAGTCGATAAGGGTGTAACAGATATCATCTGCTGCTTCGACCAAAAAGGCAAGTGGAT
>CAXGAP010000074.1:0-3499 GCA_964008075.1 uncultured Flavobacteriaceae bacterium | reverse complement strand
TGAGCAACAATATGCCACATAAAATTGATACAATCATAATGATTTTAAACATTGTGATTTTTTCTTTTAGAAAAACAGCACCCAGAACTATTGCAAATAACAGCGATGTCTCGCGAAGCGATGATATGATCGCTACAGGCGCATGCAGGCACGCCCACAATACGATTACATAAGCTAGATAAGAGGCTGTGCCACCATAAATTAATGTGTTTCTCGCTTTTTTGTGAAAGCTGAACAAAACGCCGGGATTTGTGATCTGAAGATAAATGGCAAATAAAACAGCACTGCTGAAAGTAGAAACGCCGTAAAATGCGATTGCACTGCCAGAAATTCGTGTGCCAATTGCGTCAACAACCGAATAGCCAGCGATAAAACAACCGGTGGCGCAGGCAAGTAGAAGCCCGGTCAGTTCTGCATTGGCAAGGCGATATTGTTTAATACCAAAACAAATAATGGCGGTAGATATTATGACAATGCCGAGGATTTGAGACACCTCGAGCATTTCATTCAAAATCAGAATGGAAACCAATGTAATTAAAAGCGGCGCCATGCCCCGGGCAATGGGGTATATACTAGTTAAAGACCCAAATCTGTATGCGTTTAATAAAAATACCTGATAGCCCAAATGCAGGAAAGCGCTGGCTATTAGATATGGGGCTGCCTCGAGGGAAGGCAGGCCACTGTAGAGTAGCCCAATACCGGCCAGCGGCAGATGTCCAAACATAACAGCCGCCATTCCCATGGCTTTGTTTGGCGTGTCTTTAACCTGAAAATTCCAGAATGCGTGAAGAAATGCGGCGCTGAGGACAGAAAGAATTAAAAGTGTGCTCATTTTTTGCCCTCAATATCAAAAATAATGCAGTCACCTAATTTGGCAAAATTCCAACACGCATTATTTGAAGTTAGCATTCCATAAGTCTTTGAGCGTCGGCATGAGACTATACGCAAACCGCAAATTACCGCGATTCATTTTTTTATCAAATAGCAACTGTAATCACGGATGCTGGTGGCTTAAAAAGTGACTTAAGTGATGCGCCGCTGACGATATATTTTCGAAGTTGAGTATTCGCTGCGGACCATAAATGTGTGCACGAGGCTGTGCTTTTGATGTAAGACTGTTCAAAACCCTATAATATTTTGATCTGAAAGATATAGTCCCTGTCTAATTTGGCACATGGCGAAAAGTCAAAATGGCGGCATGAGGCTGGAGAATTAGCAGTTTGGAAACTCTCGCACTTTTGGCAATCATCGCTGCAGCGCTGCTACACGCGTGTTGGAACTTTATCCTAAAAGATGCTGGCGACAAAGTCGTATGCACCGTGATTATTTATCTTACTAGTCTGCCTTTTGCAGTGGCAGGCATGCTAATAGCTGGACTGCCAAGCGCAGATGTTGTGCCAATTCTCGTTTTAAGCGCGTCTCTGCAAACTGGCTATTGTGTGGTCCTTTTTAAAGGCTATCAGGTAGGAGATTTAAGCAGTGTTTACCCTATCGCCAGAGGTAGCGCACCAATTTTTGTATTTGTCTTCAGCCTACTTTTTTTTGAGACCAGCTTTGAATTAAAAACCTTTCTTGGGATTTTTGTTTTTTGTTTTGGTCTCCTTGCTTATTCTCTCTCATTTATTCGAAATACAGGCTCGCGGCTGAATGAAGTGGCGTATGCACTAGCCATTGGGCTTTTTATTGCTGGGTACTCGATAACTGACGCTATTGGCACAAGATTAGTGGGCAATGCTCTTAGTTTTTTTGGAGCTATGGCGATATTAAACCGTCTTTTTTTGATTGCTTATTTATGCAGTTTTGAGCAGAGCATTATCCGGCGACTAAGAGAGGAATTTGACAACAAATTTGTCTTAGCGGGCCTGTTTGCCTTTTGTTGCTATGCGGTCATTTTGTGGGCTTACACGGTGTTGCCAATCCCAGTTGTAACTACACTTAGGGAGTCCTCGGTCTTGTTTGCGGTTCTTCTTGGAGTTTTTGTTCTGGGAGAAAGATTGGACAAGCCAAAAGCATTGATGTTGCTTCTAGTAACAATCGGGTTTTTCTTGCTGCTAGTGTGAGGGAAAGCGGGCCATTCTGACCCGCTTTCGCATTTTTTGCCTTATGACTTTGGCTCAGTCTTGCCGTCGTATCTTTTTTTCCATTCTGCAACAATTCTGTTTTTATTTGCTGCTGCCCACGCAAATTTGTTGTCGATAAGCTTAGCGTTCACCTCTTTAAAAAAGTTAGGAAGATCCGGGTCAGGGGTGATCTTAGAGGTATCAGCAATGATCGACTGGCGTTGACCAAAAAGTGTCATTCCGCGACCAAGTGTCCAGTCAATCAAGCGTTTGGAGTCTTCAAGATTTTTGGTGCCCTTCATTATTGCAACCACCTGCATTTCCCATCCGATACCTTCTTCTGGGATAATCATTTCCATCGGTGCGCCAGCCTTGATAATTTTAATTGCGCGGCCAGGCCAAGAGATGCCAATTGGAAATTCTCCGGCTCCTGCTTGTTTGCAAGGCTTTGACCCTGAGTGGGTATAAACTGCGATGTTTTTGTGCAGGTCGTCCATGTACTTCCACGCTGAATCTTCACCCATGATCTGGATCCAACTAGACACATCAAGGAACCCGGTGCCGGAAGAATTCGGGTTAGGCATCGAAATGTGTCCTTTATAGACTGGGTTTGTAAGGTCCGCCCACTTGGTTGGTTTTGGCAAACCAAGTTTTTCGGCTTCCACGGTGTTCCAACAAATACAGCCGGCCCAGCCGTAGTTGCCAACCCAATTCACTGTACCTTCTTTGTCAACATACCGTTGGTCAATTTTATCCATGCCTTTTGGTGTGTATGGATGAAACATTCCAGCCTCTTCCATGTTGAGCGCGACTGTTGCTGCCATCTCAAAAAGAACGTCGGCTTGTGGATTGTCTTTTTCTGCCATCATTTTTGCAGCCATTGTTCCTGTGGACTCTCGAACAACATTAACTTTGATGTCAGGATTATCTTTTTGAAATTCATCCATATAATATTTTAAGTTATCGGCATCAGTGCTTGAGTAGACCAAGAGCTCTCCAGCGCTGGCTGAGCCAAAGCTCAGAGTGGCTATTGCCGCGCCAATTAATATTCTTTTCAAATTTTTTTTCATTTCTTTCTCCCTTTTTTAAACGTATCGCAGAGCGTCAAACTACATTAGACTTTTACGAAATCAACAAGTGTTATTACTGTATCAGTATAGTGCAGAAAATGTACTAAGATTTTTTTAAGATTTGTATATGTTCAATGTGGTTTATTTTATTGGTTAAATTGGACTGGAGATCGGTTTGAAATCAAAATATCTTGTCATAGAAGGCCTGACTAAAGACTTTGGTTCATTTCGGGCTCTAAATAATATCTCAATCGACATAAAAGAAGGTGAGTTTGTCTGTTTTCTGGGGCCGTCGGGATGTGGAAAAACGACGCTATTACGTTGCATCGCCGGCTTGGAGCTGCAGTCAAGCGGTACAATTTTTCAAAA
>CAXGAP010000073.1:0-3594 GCA_964008075.1 uncultured Flavobacteriaceae bacterium | reverse complement strand
GTTGTAAAATGCGAACAAGTGCTGGGATCAACACCAAGTCTTTAGAGGATAGTTTGACAACTGCCTTATGACCACTCAAAAGCACACAAATTAAGTCGTGCAAACCGACCAATGGAAGATTGCCAGCGAGAACAAGCCCAACTCTAGTATCACTCCATTTGGCTTGTTGATAGTCCGAAATCCAATTGGTGAGTACGTCTCTCTGCAACAATGCTGCCCAGTTTACAAGAGCAGTTTCGATGTTGTTTTTTGTAAACCAAGGGTTTTGGACTTTCGCTACCTGTGTTGCCTCATCCAAAATTGCATCGACCTCGGGGTTTGCAGCTTCATGGTTTGCATACTTGTTTAGCTGTTGACCTAAGTAATTAAAAGCATCGATGAGGGATTTAATTTTGTCTGCAGATTTGTTGGAGTTCTTCATAGCACTTACTTTTGCAAAACTAAACAATTTAGGATGGCAATCATCATTACCGACGAATGTATCAATTGTGGCGCTTGTGAGCCAGAATGCCCAAACACTGCCATTTATGAAGGTGCTTTTGATTGGACCTATGCTGATGGGACAAGCCTCACAGGAGATTTGGTGCTGCCCAATGGAAAAGCAGTGAATGCAGACGAAGCACAAGAACCTGTCTCTGATGAGGTTTACTTTATTGTTCCTGACAAATGCACAGAGTGTAAAGGTTTTCATGACGAACCCCAATGTGCTGCTGTTTGCCCAGTTGATTGTTGTGTTGCTGACGATAAGCACGTAGAATCTGAGGAAACTTTACTCGGAAAGCAACGATTTATGCACCCAGAAGAATAGCCAATGAAAGCAGGAATCGTTGGTCTTCCCAATGTGGGTAAATCCACCTTATTCAACTGTTTGTCGAATGCCAAAGCACAAAGTGCCAATTTTCCTTTTTGTACAATAGAGCCCAATATTGGCGTTGTCAATGTACCTGATCCTCGTTTGAAGCGATTAGAGTCACTTGTGCAACCCGAGAAAGTTGTTCCAGCGACTGTTGAAATTGTCGATATTGCTGGGCTTGTTCGAGGTGCAAGTAAAGGCGAAGGTTTAGGGAATCAGTTTTTGAGTAATATTCGTGAAACGGATGCAATTTTGCATGTACTTCGTTGTTTTGATAATGATAATATTGTACATGTCGATGGGTCTGTTGATCCTTTGCGCGATAAAGAAACAATTGATCTTGAGCTTCAACTAAAAGATTTGGAGACAGTTGAAAAACGATTGGAAAAAGTTGGTCGTGCTGCTCGCACTGGCAACAAAGAAGCCATCAAAGAGCAAGAGGTGCTACAACAAATACAAGAGGGCTTGTCTGCAACCACTTCAGTACGTGGGCTATCGATTGCTGCTGATGATCGTTTGGCATATGTCAAGACCATGCAATTGCTCACAGATAAGCCAGTGTTATATGTCTGTAACGTAGATGAATCATCTGCTGTCATTGGAAATGCTTATGTCGAACAGGTTCGAAAAATTGCTGCTGCAGAACAAGCAGATGTTCTAGTGCTTGCTGTTTCAACAGAAGCCGATATCAATGAACTAGACACCTATGAGGAACGCCAATTGTTTTTGGATGATCTAGGGCTGACTGAGCCTGGTGCTGCCAAGCTCATAAGGGCTGCTTATGCAATGCTCAATCTACACACTTATTTCACTGCTGGACTTAAAGAGGTCAGAGCATGGACTGTTCTTCAAGGTGCAACAGCACCCCAAGCAGCAGGTGTGATTCACTCCGATTTTGAAAAGGGCTTTATCAGAGCTGAAGTAATTTCATATGCTGATTATGACAATCACGAATCTGAAGTCAAGGTTAAAGAAGCAGGTAAAATGCGAGTGGAAGGGAAAGACTATATTGTGCAAGATGGCGATGTCATGCACTTTCGATTCAATGTCTGATTATTGCTAAACTTTTTTATAAACCTCTTCAAAAGGAATCCGAAATCGCTTGCCATAGACCCCTTTAGGATCTCGTATCCCACAGCCAATCACCATATTGATTTCTGCTTTGCGACCAATCCCCAATGCACGTTTGACACGTAAACTGTCATGCCCTTCCATTGGGCAAGTATCATATCCGATTGCAGCCATGGCAATCATAAAGTTTTGCGCAGCAAGACCAGCACTTTTTTGCGCTACAACTCGCATATCACTTCTTCGATTCTGTCTGTACATGGGTCGAAACAACCCAACGATCTGCGCAAATAGATAAACAACCCATCCCTTCAATCCGAAAAAAGTGCTGTACAATGTTGGTACCAACTTGCTGTAATAGTTCAACACCATTTTTTTTTGAGAAGGACGAAATGCATTGGACGCTCGAAATGCATTGGACAAATAGTCGAAATTGGCTTTTGCTCGACTGCGCCAGAGGTCACGTCGCGCGACAACTACAACCAGTTGATTGGCTGTTCTGGCAGCACCTTGGTTAAAACAAGCCTTGGCAATCTCCTCACATTTTTGCTTGTCTGTCACATGATAAAACTCCCAAAGTTGTAAGTTACTACTCGTGGGAGCGAGCGTAGCCTGAAAGATGCAATCCTTCACTTTTTCATCGGCAAGTGCTTCGTCGGTATATGCACGAACAGATCGCCGATATGCGATTGCCTCTCGTACAGTTTTTTCTTTTATCCCAGCCATTTCACCAATTTTTTTAAGATACCCATCTTCTTTTTATAGGGCGCATACCTATAGGAAGGGTCTGGCCAACTACTTCGTTTGATGTAAGGCTTGTTGTGTGTGAATGCATAAAAACTATGTTTTCCATGATAGGCTCCAGTTCCACTTTTTCCAATACCCCCAAATGGAAGGTTTCGATTGGTGAACTGCAAAAGCGTATCATTGATGATTCCCCCACCATATGAATAACTACGCATGATGTTTTTGGACCAACTTTTTCGTTCTGAAAACACATAAAACGATAAAGGCTTTTCATATTGCTCAATGATGGTTGTAAGATCAGTGTCATTCTCATAGGAGAGGATGGGTAGGATGGGACCAAAAATTTCTTCCTCCATCAAGGGATTGTTGGTGTCAGTAAGCTCAATCAGTGTTGGCTGTATGTAGCGTTTTTTGGGGTTTGTGTGTCCACCATAATTGATGTTTTGATTTTTTAGTAGGCTTGTCAAACGTTCAAAATGACGATCATTAATGATATGTCCATAATCTTCCGAATTGGATTGGTCTGCACCATAACTCTTTTCGATCGCTTCGATCATCGCCTTCACTAATGCATCTTTTACAGAAGTATGAACAAGTACATAGTCTGGTGCAATACAGGTCTGTCCACAGTTCAAAAATTTGCCAAAAACGATACGCCTTGCTGCAACTTTGATTCGTGCAGTCTTGTCAACAATGCAAGGGTTTTTACCTCCAAGTTCAAGCAAGGTTGGGGTGAGATGTTTTGCTGCCGCTGTAGCCACAATTTTAGCAACTTGAACGCCACCTGTGTACATGATAAAATCCCATCTTTCTGTAAGAAGAGATTTACCCACTTCAGGACCACCTTGAACGACTGTTACCCACTCGGCAGGAAAAGTCAATTTAATGATGTTTTCAACACAATCAGAAGTATGTGGTGCCAATTC
>CAXGAP010000072.1:0-3615 GCA_964008075.1 uncultured Flavobacteriaceae bacterium | reverse complement strand
AAAAACCAATGGAATGATTACCTCAGTAGAATTGAAATCAAAGGAAACACCAAGGACCAACAAATCCGATTTTATACTGACCTATGGCATGCATTACAAGGTCGAAGGATCATCAGTGATGTCAATGGAAAATACAGTGACATGACCGGAGATAAACAACGCATTGGCCAAATTCCCCTAGATCAAAACGGTAAGCCCAAATTCAACCACTATAATTCCGACTCTTTTTGGGGTGCACAATGGACCCTTAATACCCTATGGCATCTAGTATATCCTCGGATCAGTGAGGAATTTATTAATTCCATGTTGATGATGTACGATGATGGAGGTTTGATCCCTAGAGGCCCCTCGGGAGGAAATTATACCTATGTCATGACTGGAGCTTCCACTACTCCGTTTATTGTAAGTGCTTACATGAAAGGTATTAGAGGTTTTGAAATCGAAAAAGCATACGAAGGAATGCTTAAGAACGCATTACCTGGTGGGATAATGAGTAAAGTGGGTTACGAACACAATACCAATAAAGGGGGTGGAATAGAATATTATATCGACAGGGGCTATGTACCCTTTCCTCTCTATGATAAACAATATGGTTATCACCAATGTGGTCCCGGAGTAACTATGGAATATGCTTATCAAGACTGGGCTTTGGCCCAAATGGCAAAAGCTCTAAACAAAACGAGTGACCATAAAATGCTCCTTAAAAGAGCTTCCAATTACCGAAACATTTATGATTCATCTTCAGGGTGGATGCGGGCGAGGACACTAGATGGTAATTGGATCGAACCATTTGATCCCTTGGTGTACGAGAATGATTATAAAGATCCTTTAGGCTCTGGTTTCGTGGAAGCCACTGCTGCTGCTGCAACCTGGTTTGTCCCTCATGACTTGGCCGGACTTGCTGATCTTATGGGGGGAAAGGAAATTGCCGCAAGGCGATTAAATCAATCTTTTTTGATCTCAAAACAGCATGGGTTTGTTACCCATAACCACCGTGGGGATAGATATGTAGCCAGCTATCGCAGAAGAGCATTTATCAATTATGGAAATCAACCATCCATGCAAACTGGATATATTTTTAATTATTTTGGTCAACCTTGGCTCACACAAAAATGGATAAGAGAGGTGATTCAATACGTTTACAGTGATAATGACCCTCAACACGGATACAGCGGAGATGAGGATCAAGGCTTGATGGGGGCACTTTCAGTATTGATGAAAATAGGGCTTTTTGAGATGAAGGGTGGGGCAGACATAGACCCTTCTTATGACCTGTCCAGTCCCGTATTCGATAAGATAATTATTCATTTGGATCAAGATTATTACTCCGGAGACCACTTTACCATTAAGGTAAATGAAAACAGTGCCAAAAATAAGTATATTCAAAGTGTAAAACTCAATGGAACCACCCTCAATCAATCTTGGTTCCATCACAAGGATTTGGTCAAAGGTGGTACCTTGGAGTATGTTTTAGGGGAGGAGCCCAATTATGATTGGGCAACGGCTGAGGAATTACTTCCGACCAGTATGTCTGACTGATAAAATAAATTACGTGAAAAAAAAGGTTGGATTTGGGATCATAGGAACGGGGAATATTGCAAAATTTCATGCCGACTGTATTGAAAAAATACCCAATGCCATTCTTTTTGGGGTACTTAGCAAATCCCAAACCAGAGCCGATCAAGTGGCAAAGAATTACAAATGTCCTGTTTTTTGGGAAATGGAAAAATTACTCTCTAATCCAGAGATTGATGTCATTTGTGTTTGTAACGAAAGTGGTTTTCACGGAACTGCCATTTCCAAAATTGCAAAGGCAGGAAAACATATTCTTTGTGAAAAACCCTTGGAGACGACTGTGGAAAAAATCGAACAGATAGAATTGGTGGTAAAATCCCACGGAGTGCTGCTGGGTTGTGTATTTCAAAATCGTGAAAATCCGGAGTACAAAAAACTCAAAGCTTATGTTGAAACGGGCAGTTTAGGCAAAATTTTGTTATGCCAAACCAGCATTAACTGGTATCGTCCCCCGATTTATTACGAAGGTTCATGGCGAGGAACAAAGGCTTTGGATGGAGGCGCTGCCCTAATTAATCAAGGTATTCATACCATTGATTTGATGCTAAACCTGATGGGTGAGGTAAGTGTGATCAGTGGATTTATCGATACTTTGAATCACCGGATCGAAGGAGAAGATGTAGCAGTAGCTGCTCTAAGGTTCAAGAGTGGTGCGTTGGGAACGATCTCCGGAGGCACGGCATTATTTCCTGGTGAGCCCGAATCAATCACCATTTATGGCAGTTTAGGTAATATTGTTTTTAGGGGTGGAAAAATTGTTTCCTCTTCTGTAAAGACCATCGATCAAGAATTAAGCTTGTCTGATGATAATCCCGGTTCCGGTGCTTCGGATCCAATGGCCATTACCAATCAATTTCATATCGCTACCATCCAGGATATGATAGATGCGATAAGCAACAACCAAAATCCTAAGGTGAATATTGACGAAGCCAAAAAGTCCGTGGCTCTGATCAATGCCATTTATCAATCTGCGGGAAATAAAATAGAACTAAAAATATAAATCAAGGAATGAGAAATTTTCATTACATATCTGCTTTCATTATCGTATTCATTTGCTCAATGCTGGTGGCTTGTCAAACGCAACAAATACAAACATCAAAACCCAATGTTATTTTGATCATGGCTGATGACATTGGTTTTGAGTGTTTGAGCATAAATGGGAGCACCTCATACAAAACTCCGGTTTTGGATTCATTGGCTCTTAACGGTATTAATTTTACCAATGCGATATCACAACCTTTATGCACACCCTCCAGAGTCAAGATCATGACGGGAAAGTATAATTTCAGGAACTACGATTATTTTACATACCTCAACCCCAAAGAAAAAACCTTTGGGAACCTATTTAAAGAAAATGGGTACAAAACTGCTGTCGTGGGCAAATGGCAACTCAATGGTATCGAACATCGATTGGAAGGATACGATGACAACACCAGACCTTATCACTTTGGTTTTGACGAATACAGTTTATGGCAATTGACTAAAGTTAAAAAATTTGGAGAACGTTTTGCCAATCCTTTGATAGAGCAAAACGGAATAGTTTTACCCAGGGATGAAAATGCCTATGGGCCTGATATTGTTTCCGATTATGCTGTCGATTTTATTAAAAGGAACAAAAGTCAAGCATTTTTTATTTATTATCCCATGCTCTTGGTACACAGTCCATTCGTACCTACTCCGGATTCACCCGAATGGCAATCGCTTGATACACGATCAAAACAAGACAATCGTTTTTTTATCGATATGGTTTCCTACATGGACAAAATCGTAGGTAAAATAGTTAATACTCTTAAGGAAGAAGGAATAGCAGACAACACCCTGATCATTTTTGTTGGAGATAATGGCACTAAAAACACACTGGTTTCTCAAACCAAAAAAGGTCCGGTCAGAGGTGCCAAGGGAAATACCATAACACACGGTAATCACGTTCCCATGGTTGCCTATTGGCCCAATCAAATTAAAAACTCCAAAAGCCATGGCGGGTTAATTAACTTTAGTGATTTCTATGCTACTTTCTGTGAAATATTAGGGGTTAATCAT
>CAXGAP010000071.1:0-3685 GCA_964008075.1 uncultured Flavobacteriaceae bacterium | reverse complement strand
TTTGCAATTAAGGTCGCAAACGATCAAATTTCGAGCCTTGATTAATTATTAAATAAAAATCAAAATTTATAATTTATTGATATAGTTTTTTGCATTTAAATAGCATTAAATTACCCGCCAAGGCTTACTTGATATAACTTTCCGATAAATTCGTTGGAGTAAATAAACCAAGCAACGAGAGCGCCTAGACTTCCTCCCAGCCAGAAAAAAGTCTGGAACTGTGTCCAACTCTCGGAATTAAACAACTCCTTGGGAGGGTTGGGTACAGTTGGATTTGCGGGAGGCTGATAAAATTTACCTCCAGCTTGGCCATAGAGGAAAAACAATGTAGTGAGTATGGTTACACCGCCAATGGTTGAAAACAAACCAATGGTCGTTGAAAATTCAGTGTTACGCATCGGCCCAAGAACTGTAAATGGGCCGTACAAAACAAAACCAAATGCTGAACCCAGCTGAAGCCCCCTAGACTTGATCGATAGACCTTGCCGGTACATCGGCAGCAGATTAATGATTGATCGAACTGCGATATTGCTATTAACTGGTGTAATTAAATCCCCAGCACAAGGATCTTGAAAAGGCCTGACTGTCGACAATGGCTTGGAATTTTCGTTCATTGCTTACAAAAGCCGTATCCAATTATGAGCAAAAAGAAATAAACATCAAAAGCAAAAAATACAAGAGGGCAGACAATAAGAACCTGCAAGCGGATCCTATGGCACACAAAGGGGCGGGCTGATTTGAGTACTTGAGCTTATGGCGAAGTTTTACTGGCAATGCTTTGACAGATACGTACAAAGAACCATCAGCCATGACTGAACCTGCTTGCCCAATGCCAACACCGGAGCGTCAGCCAGTCTGCCCAATGCCAACACCTAAATCACTGAACATTTAATCTCATTCGTAACGACTCACTAAGCTACTTAAAGGCCAGAAGAAAAGTGACAAACACACCCTGGACCCTTACCAAAAGGAGCTGAATGAAGCAATGCTTCACTCACATAGTGCTTCGAGTCTGCAATTGCATCTGACCATGTAGCACCACGAGCCAACAATGCGGTGATGGCTGCACTGAGAGTGCAGCCCGTACCGTGTGTATGAGGCGTAGGCAGGAATTGGCTGACATGCCATGTGCCAACCCCCTGACTTGTTAAAAAATAATCTTGACCAGCAATTGCCTGCAATCCACCACCTTTAACAAGAACAGCTTCAACGCCATAATCAAGGAGTTTAGAAGCAACTTGCTCGACATCCGCTGGTGTTGATATTGAACAATCTGTCAACAAACTGGCTTCATAAATATTGGGAGTAATTAATGATGCCAAAGGGAACAACGATTTCTTGTAAAATGATACGGCTTCTTCATCCAACAAGATAGATCCAGCCCTGGAAACCATGACAGGATCAATGATTTTAAACCCAGGAAAATCTACCAAAAAACCAACAATTTCATCGATAATTTCAGCTGAAAACAACATTCCTGTCTTGAGTGCTTTCACAGAAAGGTCGCTGAGCACAGCCCTCATTTGGTGACGAATCAAATCGCAACTGATAGCTTCAATATGAGAAACACCTTGACTATTTTGAGCCGTAACACATGTAATGACAGAGGCACCATGAATAGCAAGACGATTGAATGTCTTCAAATCAGCCTGAATCCCAGCTCCACCTGAGGAATCACTACCACCAATCGTTAAAACAGATTCAAATGTTTTATGCCATTCAGTCATGTATCTGCCGACTGATTGTCCGGCATTAATTCATTCACATTGGGCATTGGGTCCGGTTCCCCATCGGCTATTGCTCGCGCACGTTTATAAAACCAGCTCTCGGTCGTTCCAGCTGTCTCCATGGCTTCTGCAATTTTCAACCAATTGGTTTGTTCAATTTGATCCACTGTGCCGCTTCCTTTAGACGCTTATACACCTTAACAGTTTCCTCAAAATGTTTGTGATCACCACTGCGACGCTTGAGCAATACTGAGCTACAAACGCAAACGCATATAGGCGATGCCACTCCACGTACTAAAATCATCATGATGGAGCTACAAGCGATGTCCAGCTGGCACGATCAACTTCTGAAGATAGGATTTCAGAAAGTCAAATCCGCTGACGGGGCTGTTCGTTACTGCTATGAAGCTGAGAATCGTCGGACATCGTTCTGGACACAGATCACCGTTAAACAGGTTGGTCGGCCGTCTCCCGACTCGTGGCAGATAACCTACGCCCGATCTGAGATTCAAGTTGGGTTGTGGAAAATACATTCTGTCGTCAACGCAGTTGATGTTGTTGTTCACAACAATTCTCAAAAAATGGTAGAAGACATTGGCGAAAAAATCAAAATTAAGCCGAGTTTTCTACAACGAATAAGCAGTTAAAACCTATGCCTGGCATTCAAAATCGCCTCACAAGCGACCTCTCCAGTTTGATTTGGCACACAGAACGAATTATTCTTCGAGAAGCAGGGTGTGCCAATGAAATTGGTGAAGTCGACTGGAAGAAAGCAAAAGCATTAGAACACAATCCTTTCGCAAATAAAAGCAAATGCTCAACATTGGCAATCTACAAAATCTTGAATCTAAGTAGTATCAGAGTGTTTAGGATCAAAAAACAAGATAATACATGGCATTGGTTTCTTGTTGATGATATGAGATACAAACGATACCTAGAAGCTCAAGGCAAGAGAATGGTTGATTTTATTTTCTGCCCAACAAAGCGTCAATTCAAAATGACGTGGAAAGAGGCGCCAACTGACATCATTAAAAAGTTGCCGATTGGCCAAGAGTTTGATACATGCGAAGAAATCAAATCTCCAATCAGCTCAGATCACTATGACCAAGAAACTCAAGATTTTGAATCTAAATTAATTACTAGTAAGAAAAAGTGGCAAGAGCATTTGCGTGAAAATTCAACTATTTATATCCGATAAGCGCACAGGACCATAAGACCAATCCACGTGATGAATTGACAGATGGCATAATATAGTCAAATTCAAAACCTCATGACTGAAAGCGTTAACCCAAAAATCACAAGTGCTGGCTTGCTGGTTTTAAGACTGTTTGCATCAACACTGATGATTCACCATGGCATTGAAAAGCTTTCTGATGTTGAGGGTTTCACAACTTATATCGTTGATCAATACTTTGCCTTCCTGCCTCTTAACCACGCTCTATGGACCACGGCAGCCGCTTACACCCAAATTATTGGGTCAATTTGCCTTTTAGCTGGCCTCGTAACACGAGCTTCGGCGATCGGTTTGGCTTCAACAATGGTTTTTGCATTGGCATTTCATGGACTTGATACCGGTTTACAGGGAGCACCCCTTGGCATCGTTGATGCACACAATTATGAATACGAGACTTCAGCGCTGTACTTGGCAATTTTTGCAGGCTTGACAATATGGGGTAGCGGATCGTTCAGTATTTCTGCATTATTCAAATCATTTCTACCTGAAAAAATTCAACCATGGGCATGAAAATGTGTCACAAAAAACTCATGGATTCGCTTAACAGTTTTAGATGCAATGTTTAAAATCATCAAGGAAAAGCTTACCTTTTTAATGGACAAACTTAGGCGTAAAGTTGCTTATGTACCAGCAGTTTCTGATACCGTTAAATCATTGCAGGATGTGGGCCTCGATTTAACGGAGGATCAGAATGGAGAGACCTAAACTTGATAAATTCCAATTC
>CAXGAP010000070.1:0-3989 GCA_964008075.1 uncultured Flavobacteriaceae bacterium | reverse complement strand
CAATAAATAAAACTAAATGTCATATTTGAGCGAATTCATCAAAAACAAAAGTGTTGGAGCTGTTTCTTCAAGCAGCAAATTGTTGGGAAAGTACATGTTTGGAAACCTTGACTATTCCAATGCCAAGGTGATTGTCGAGCTCGGAGGTGGACAAGGTGTGTTTACCCAAGAAATTCTAAAGCTGATCAATCCTGATTGCAAACTTTTGGTTTTCGAAACAAATGAAGCATTTTGCAAAAAGCTCAAAGGCACAACTCAAGATGATAGAGCTGTGATCATTCATGACAGTGCAGAAAAGATTGGGGATTATCTGCAAAAACACAATTTTGAAAAGGCAGATCATATCATTTCATCTTTGCCTTTATCCATGTTTTCTTTAGAATTAAAGAGAGATATTCTTCTAAATGCCACCCATTTTTTAGGTGACCGAGGACAGTTTTTGCAATTTCAATATGCCCCCTTTGATTACAAAAGATTAAAAAAACACTTTGGAAAAGTGAAAATGAATTTTTCAATTCGCAACTTCCCTCCTGCCTTTGTTTATCGTTGTTCGTTATAGATTCAAGCGATACAATGGCCCTCTCATAACCATAGGACATTAAGTTAAAATCACACTATACTAATAGTTTTTAACTTTTATTAACATTTTTGTTTACTAATATTTAAGATTTTTATTTTAGAAGCTAATTAACAAACTAAATAAATATGAAAAAAATAGTAGTACTTTTCTTAATCACTTGTGGTTTCTTAACTGCCCAGGTGACAACATCATCTATCTCTGGTGTTATTTTCGATGACGCTAACATGGAGCTAGAAGGTGCAAATGTTGTAGCTAAACACATACCCACAGGAACAACCTATGGCGCTGTGACTAACCAAGACGGCCGTTTTAACATGGTAAACTTACGTGTTGGAGGTCCTTATACAGTTAGCATTAGTTATATTGGGTTCAATCAGCAGGACTTTGAAGATATATTTCTGACGCTTGGTAGGAGTGAAACCATATCTCTTGCAATGACGCCTGACTCCCAAGAGTTGGACGATGTAGTCGTAACAGCAAACGCATCTAACGTTTTTAGCAGCGATCGTACTGGAGCTCGTACAAGTGTCGGACGAAGACAGCTGTCAACCCTTCCCTCCATTAGTCGTTCGGCTGCAGATTATACACGCCTTGAACCAACAGCAAGTAATGGCTCGTTTGGTGGTCGCAATGATCAGTTCAACAATTATTCACTTGACGGGGCAATCTTTAACAACCCATTTGGGTTGGATGCTGCAACGCCTGGTGGACAAACAGAAGCACAGCCAATTTCGATTGATGCCATTGAGCAAATTACAGTCTCAACTGCTCCTTACGATGTTACGCAAGCTGGGTTTACTGGTGCTTCGGTGAATGCTGTAACCAAAAGTGGTACCAATGAGTTTACTGGAACGGTTTACGGTTTTTACAGAAACGATGATATGACAGGTTCTAAAATCAAAGGGCAAAGTATCTTTGTGCCTAGACTTCTTCAGTCGCAGACAGGAGTAAGTATTGGGGGTCCAGTCATCAAAAACAAACTTTTCTTCTTTGCCAATTTTGAGCAAGACACAAGAGAAGATCTTGGCCAGTCGTGGTTGCCAAATAGAGGTACTGGTGCTGTCAACGAATCCAGAGTTTTAGAATCCGATTTAATGACTGTACAATCTGCCTTGTCTGGACTGGGCTACAATACTGGAGCTTATGAAGGCTTTATTCATGAGGCTGGCTCAACCAAAGGAATCGTTAAACTCGACTGGAATATCAATGATAATCACAGAATGGCGTTGATCTACAATTTTTTAGATGCATCAAAAGACAAGCCAGCGCACCCAACTGCACTTGGATTTAGAGGACCGAATGCTTCGATATTGCAATTTGAAAATTCAGGGTATCAAATCAACAACAAACTGAACTCTGTTCAAATGGAGCTTAACTCAACCCTCAGCGATGCACTTTCCAATAAACTACAGCTTGGGTATAGCCACTTTGATGATTTCCGAAATCCAATGTCAAGCCCAGCTCCTGCAATTACTATTCAAGATGGTGCAGGTGCGAACTATATTATTGTCGGTCATGAGCCATTTTCAATCAATAACCGACTCGATCAAAAAGTGATGCAGTTGACAAACAACTTGACCTATGTAAATGGCGATCATACATATACCTTAGGTTTTTCTTATGAAAAATTTGAGTTTGATAACTCTTTCAACCTTGGAGTGTATGGTTATGGTGATGATAGAGGATATGCTGGTGCCTTTGGTGCATTTGCTTCTGTAGGTGATTTTACAGATGCTGTTAACAATAATCTCATTAGAGATGCAATAAATGCAGCACAATCGACTTTTGATGCAAACAGCTGGTCACTAGCAGAAACCAACGTCGGTCAAATGGCATTTTATCTTCAAGATGAGTGGTTTGTCAATGACAAGTTAAAGTTAACTTATGGAATAAGAATGGACAAGCCATTGTACTTTGATACGGATAAAAAGGCACAAGACGTGATTGACGGCACTGGTGATTATGCACCAGGAACGCCTTATGTAAATCCAAACACAGGGCAAGTGCAATTATTGGATAATACGAAAATGCCATCCGATAAATGGCTAATATCTCCCAGATTAGGCTTTAATTATGATGTTAATGGGGATGACACTACACAATTGCGTGGTGGGTCTGGTCTATTTACTGGTCGTTTCCCATTTGTATGGTTAGGAAACCAAATTGGCAACCCAAACTGGTGGTTCCACCAAATGGTTGACCCTGATTATCAATTTCCACAAGTATGGAGAACCAACTTAGGAATCGATCAAGAATACGACAATGGGTTAACTCTTTCACTTGATGTTTCTTACACAAGGGATATCAACGGACCGCAAGTACAAAACTGGGGCTTCAAAAAGCCTACAGGTTCTTTGGTAGGAGTTGATAACCGTGCAATATATACTGCCAATGATTTTGTGCAAGTTGATGTGCCATTTCCTGCCAACGCAAGTGCTTATGTTTTCTCCAATTCAGATTTGGGAAGAATATGGAATTACTCTCTTAAGCTTGAAAAGACTTTTGACACCGGGCTGTATACAAGCCTTGCTTACAACCACTTAAATGCCAAAGACGTCAACTCTATCGAAGCAGAGATTACCGGAGATGCCTTTGACTTTAATCCAGTTGTTGGTGATGCGAATGCAGAAACACTATCTTATTCTAAGTATGGCGACATGCACCGAATCGTTGGTGTTGGAAGTCAGTCTTGGAACTATGGAACCAATGATCGCTGGGGGTCAACCATAACAACTTTCTTTGAGTACAACAGAGGAGGAAGGTATAGCTATACCTATGCAGGTGATATCAATGGTGATGGAAGAGGTGGAAATGACCTTCTTTATGTGCCAACTAGCTCGCAGGTGTTGCAAATGAATTTTGCAAATCCTGCACATGCCAGTGCATATAACTCCTTTATCGAACAGGATGAGTATTTGAACAGCCGAAGAGGAAAATATGCAGAACGTTATGGATCACTCAGCCCATGGACAAGCCGTTGGGATGTTCGCTTTTTGCAAGATTACCGCATCCAAAGAAGCTCTGGAAAGACCAATGTGATTCAGTTTAGCATGGATATCCTCAACTTTGGAAACCTAATAAGTTCAGATTGGGGTCTTGTACAGCAGCCCACCTCCATTCAGCCTGTGGGTGTTACTGTTACAGAGGGCGTGCCTAGCTATACGTTTGATAGTAACCTAGTCGATTCGTTCGTTTATGACTCAAGCTTACAATCAAGATGGCAAATGCAGTTTGGATTGCGTTATATATTCTAATAGCAATTGCCAGCAAAAAAAAAGCCCACAGAAATGTGGGCTTTTTTTGGGGGGAATGTCAATTAATGCTTTCTAAACTTTATTGAAGCTAGTGTTTTGTTTTTGTCGTCAATAATCATTAACACATAAAATCCCTTTGATAGGTACGACAAATT
>CAXGAP010000069.1:0-4009 GCA_964008075.1 uncultured Flavobacteriaceae bacterium | reverse complement strand
TGTCTTGTATATATCCAATTAAAAAAATGAATAAACTTCTTTTGGTTTTCATGTTAACTATATCACCTTGCATAAATGCACAAATGTCTGACTATAGCGATGGCACTTCAGCAACAGGAAGTTATTCCGTAGCAATGGGATATAACACCACGGCAAGTGGAGATCAGTCTACAGCAATGGGTAGAAGCTCAACGGCAAGTGGTGCTCGATCTACTGCAATGGGATATAACACCACGGCAAGTGGAATAAATTCTACAGCAATGGGTAGAAAATCAGTTGCAAGTGGATATTATTCAACTACTATAGGATATGATACAAGGGCAAGTGATTTTACATCAACAGTTATTGGACAATATAATAATTCCCTTTCATCAATTACCACAAATGGAAGCGCTACAAGTTACGATGCTGACAATACAGCTTTTGTAATTGGGAATGGTACAGATGACTCAAATAGATCAGATGCTTTTAAAGTAATGTTTAATGGAGATGCTACTGTTAGCAATGACCTTACTGTAAGTGGCGATATTGTGATTTCTTCGGATGCAAGAATTAAATCAAATATCGTATCACTTGGCGCAACTTTATCTAAACTTTTGCAAATAGATGGTAAAAGCTATACAATGAAAAAGGATGAGAGTGAGAAACAAAAGATAGGCCTAATTGCACAAGATATAGAGAAAGTATTTCCTGAACTTGTATCAGAAAGTCACGGAGTTAAGTCTGTAAACTATCAAGGGCTTGTTCCTGTGCTAATCAATGCACTTAAAGAGCAAGATGCGATGATGAAAGAGCAACAAGCCGAAATAGACAGGCTAAAAAACCAAGAAAAAAGATTGAAGAGATTAGAAAGATTAGTTGCTGCAATGGATTAGAAGTAGCAGAACTTATAGAAGGAGATATGCCTATGGTTTAGGGTTTTCATTTTTTCTTTTTCTTTAAATATTGTTCATATGCAATAGCAAAGCATAAAACTGAAACCCCAAACATATTTATAGCTTCAGCATACATCCAATTTTCTTTGTAAATCCCAAAATAGCCGTTAAGAAGCATAGCAATTAATAGCGTCACATAAAAAACAAACCATTTTATCATTTTTTTAATTTAGTAATTAATAAGTAAAGTAAAACGCTTAAAGACACTAATAGAATAAATATTGAACCCCTCATAAATCAAACTTAACAAAAATCTGATTAAGAGGCTCAGAGTTAGCAGGACTAAAAGAAGAGGATATGCTTATGGTTTAAGTGAGGGGTTTCTTATAAATAACTTTACTTTTTCCTTTTGATGAGTAGTAAGTGTCGGTTTTTTAAATCAATTACTGCTTTACTTGCAAATCTGTCAATCATTTTTATTGCTTGATTTAAATTTGTCCTGTGTACTTATCATAGTCAGGCTCTACACAGGCCCATGCCATACTAATATCAGGACGCTTTAGTAAGTTATTCATATACCAATCTGCTTGTCTTTTAGATACCTTATCTATACCACTATCTCTTCAATACCTTATTACATTGTGATAATTAAACCCATAGGTTGATAGGGCTTTACCATAGTCTCTTTTCTTAACATCAAAGGGGATTTACAACACTTCTGTAACAACGAATAAACTTCCACAAACAAGGATAATATCAGCGGGTGATGCCTCTTGTTTTGCAACATCCAAGGCACTGGCCACTGTGTCGTATTTAGCGCCCCTAATACCCAATTGACTTGCCTCTGCAAACAGTTGATCCACTGCTTTGGATCGTATCACGTTAGGACTACAGAAATAGTAGCTGGCATCTTTGGGTAGGTGTGTTGAAATTTGTCCAAAATCTTTGTCCTTGACCATCCCAAAAACGATATGAAGATGGTTGTATTTTATCGTCTTGATTTGTTCGATCACAGCTGCAATCCCTGCTGCATTGTGCGCAATATCAGCAATGACCTTTGGAGTTTCTTGTAATATTTGCCATCTACCTTGAAAACCAGTGTTTTTTACCACTGATTGTAACCCCTCTATAAGTTGTTTTTCTTCAACATTAAATTCGGAAAGAGCTGTGATTGCCATTGTTACATTTGCTAGATTTTCTTTTTGATAGTCGCCTAGTAAGTCAGTGGTATATTCAATTTGAGAAGCTGGTTCTGCAAAGAGGATTGGTGATGAAGTTGACTTGGCTTTATCTATTATTACTTGCTGAACAACTTTCTCATTTTTAGCTAAAACAACAGGGATGTTTTCTTTGATTATTCCTGCTTTTTCGCCAGCGATTGCTGCAATCGTATCACCCAAAAACTGCTGATGGTCTTTGCTGATATGTGTAATGACAGATAGAATGGGTGTGATGATATTGGTCGCATCCAAGCGTCCCCCCAAACCAACTTCAACAATGGCAACATCGACCTGGGCTTTTGCAAAAATTGAAAAAGCCATCCCAACTGTAACTTCAAAAAATGAATAACCCCCCTCCTCCAATACCTCCAGATTTTGGTTGACAAAATCAACAACACTTTTTTTATCTACTGCTTGTCCATTGATTTTTATTCGCTCTCTAAAATCCTTTAGGTGAGGTGAAGTGTAGAGTCCAACTGTATAGCCAGCAGTTTGCAGAACAGAAGCCAACATATGAGCTGTTGATCCCTTTCCATTGGTTCCTGCAATGTGTATACATTTGGTGCTGCCATGAGGGTCTCCCAAAGCAGCACTTAAACGATTCATTTGATCCAAACCCAAACGCATAGCTGGAGGACCAACCCTTTGATACATGGGTAAGCGCTCGAACAACCAAGTTAGAGTTTGGCTGAAATTCATTGATTACACAAATATGTAATCTCTAAACAACATAAATGTTAGGTAACCTGAAACAGATCCGATGAACGCAAGGAAAGAGATCTTTTTCATATACCAGAAAAAGTTGATTTTCTCCATTCCCATGGCAACAACACCAGCTGCAGATCCAAATATTATCATACTACCACCTGTTCCAGCAGCAAACGCAATTGCATGCCATAGAGGGTGATCAACAGGTTCTGAGAACATTCCCATACTTGCAGCGACCAATGGAACATTGTCGATAATAGCAGAAATAAAACCAAATATTGCAACCACGATATCGGAGTTGGGAATTGCAGCATTCAAGTCTTGCGCAAATTCAAACAACAACCCTAAAGACTCTAGTGCAGCAACAGCCATCAAAATACCCAAGAAAAATAGAATGCTAGGCATTTCGATTTTTGTCAAAGCTACGTGAACAGGATTGTGATGCGTGCCATCACCATCGAGAGACTTGGCTTCTACAAAAGCTTTAGAACGACTATACACCTCTGCAAAAACAGACACAACAGCAAGCGAAAGCATCATCCCAACATACGGAGGAAGGTGCGTTACTGTTTTAAAAATAGGAACAAATAAAATCGACCCAAGTCCTAAATAAAGCATCGTTGGACCTTTGGGAGTGAGCTTGGTGTTGTCATCTAATCTATCAATTTCTCCTTTGAAGATTTTATATCGACTTGCAATAAAAGTGGGAACAATCATACACACCAAAGAGGGTACAATTAGGTATTTTATCAACTCAGGGGTGGTTACTTTTTTGCCAATCCACAACATCGTTGTTGTCACATCTCCAATGGGAGACCATGCACCCCCAGCATTGGCAGTGACAATGATCATACCAGCAAACCACAATCGAAGACTACGATCCTGAATGACCTTTTGTAGGATGGTAACAAGTACAATTGTTGCAGTCAAGTTATCAATGATCGCTGAAAGAACAAAAGCCAAACAAGCAAAAATCCAAAGTAAACGAACCTTGTTTCGGGTTCTTATAAGCTGCTTGATTGTCGCAAACCCGTTGAAATAATCAATGATTTCAACAATAGTCATCGCACCCAAGAGAAAAACAAGAATCTCAGCTGTTTTTCCGAGATGGTGGAGAAGGGCTTCTTCAATATGCGTTGGCAATAATTGTTTATTGACAGCGTCGATATCAAACACATCCAAATGACCTAAGGCAATCATCGCCCA
>CAXGAP010000068.1:0-4051 GCA_964008075.1 uncultured Flavobacteriaceae bacterium | reverse complement strand
AGAGCCGCATCTGCATTTCCCTCGACAAAGGTATCAATAAAGTGTTGCATGGTCCCTGCACCGCCAGAAGCAATGACAGGAACCGTGACTGTTTCGTTGAGTTGTCGTAAAGCTGTATTGGCAAATCCTTGTTTGGTGCCGTCATGATCCATAGATGTAAACAGCAATTCCCCTGCACCCCGATCTACGGCTTCTTGCGCCCATGTAAACAGCTTTCGTTCAGTGGAAACCTTACCACCAACCAAATGAACAATCCACTTCGAAGCGATTTGTTTGGCATCAATCGCTACAACTACACATTGTGTGCCAAAACGATTGGCAACATCACTGATCAGCGCAGGACGGCGAACAGCAGCAGAGTTGATCGAGACCTTGTCTGCACCATTGTCCAATAGGATTCCAACATCGTCCATTGCATTGATACCACCGCCCACTGTAAAAGGAATATCGATAGCTTGGGCAACATCACGGACAAGCTTGGCAAGGGTTTTTCGTTTTTCTTCTGACGCTGAGATATCGAGAAATACGAGCTCATCTGCACCTTCCTCTGCATAGCGTTGGGCAAGTTCAACTGGGTCTCCTGCATCCCGAAGGTTGACAAAATTGACTCCCTTGACCGTACGACCATCTTTGATATCCAAACAGGGTATGATTCGTTTTGTGAGCATATCAGCTTTGATTGAGTTGATAGGTTTCCAATTCTTCTAGCGCGATTTTTCCTTCGTATATGGCTTTGCCAACAACTGCTGCCGAGCAACCGAGTTCACGACAGGCATAGAGGTCTTCCATAGTGCATACCCCACCAGAGGCGATCAAATATAAGCCCTCAACCTCATTGAGAAGTTCGCGGTATAGTTTTAAAGACGGACCTGCCAACATGCCGTCTTTGGCGACATCGGTGCACAAGACGTTTGTAAATCCCTTTTTGGTGAAATCCTGAACAAACTCCAATACATCAATTCCTGAGTCCTGTTCCCAACCGTGTGTGGCAATACGACGGTTTTTTACGTCTGCCCCTAGGATGAGTTGATCTGTGCCATATTGATCCAACCACTCCAATACAAGTTGGGGTTCGACCACGGCGATACTCCCTAGGGTAACCTGTACAGCACCGCAATCAAAAGCAGTTTGCAAATCACGCTCCGACTTGATTCCACCGCCAAAATCCACTCGTAAGTTGGTTTGAGTGGCAATAGCCTCCAAAACCTTCGCATTGACAATATGCTTGGCACGAGCTCCGTCAAGGTCAACCACGTGCAGGTGTGTCAGTCCAACTCCTTCAAACCGTTTGGCAACTTCAACGGGAGAATCACTATAAACGGTTTTGGTGTTATAAACCCCTTTGGTCAGTCGCACACATTGTCCACCTATGATATCAATTGCAGGAATAATGATCATAATGACAAAAAATTTTGTAGAAGTTGTGCGCCTATAGCCCCACTCTTTTCCGGGTGAAATTGGGTGCCATAAAAGTTGTTTTTTGCCATTGCTGCAGCAAAATTGATATCATAAAGACAGTGTCCAACCATATTTATATTGGGTATTGCATAATAGCTGTGCACCATATAAAAATGACTGTCGTTTGGGATATTTTCAAACAACACCCCACTTCCTTTCACTTCGTTCCAACCCATGTGCGGTACATTGCGTGCGGTCGAAAACCGAACCACTTCGGTATCAAAGATTCCCAAGCCCGTTGTATTTCCCTCTTCGGAACTGTTACACATCAACTGCATTCCCAAACAAATCCCCAGCACAGGTTGTGTCAGCTCAGGAATAAGTGTATCCAACTGGGTACTTTTGAGTTTCGCCATAGCGGAGCTCGCTTCCCCTACTCCTGGGAAAATTACATGAGAAGCCGACTGAATGGTTTCTGGATCACTAGACAGTGTGGCCGAAACTCCCAAACGTTCCAAAGCAAAACGAATACTCTGTATATTCCCAGCCCCATAATCGATAATGGCTACACTCATAACTGTCCTTTGGTTGAAGGTAGAATCAATTTTTCAGGATCGCGCTGTATCGCTGCTTTGATGGCTTTGGCAAAGCTCTTAAAAATCGCCTCGATTTTGTGGTGCTCATTGTGACCTTCTGCTTTGATATTCAAATTGGCCTTTGCTCCATCGGCAAAGGATTTAAAAAAGTGGAAAAACATCTCGGTTGGCATTTTACCAATCAGTTCACGCTTGAATTTAGCGTCCCACATCAACCAAGACCGACCACCAAAATCAATAGCGACTTGCGCTAGGCAATCATCCATCGGTAAGCAAAATCCATAGCGTTCGATCCCGAGTTTGTCTCCTAAAGCCATAGAAAAAGCCTCTCCGAGTGCAATTGCAGTATCTTCAATGGTGTGGTGCTCATCGACTTCCAAATCGCCCTTGGTGGTCAATTCGATATCAATCCCTCCGTGACGTGCCAATTGATCGAGCATGTGATCAAAAAATGCAATTCCTGTATCGATAGTGCTTTGCCCCGTTCCATTGAGGTTAAGCGCAATCGAAATATCCGTTTCTTTGGTTGTGCGATTGTGTGTACACAAGCGTTGACTAGCTTTGAGCATGGTGTAAACTTCACTCCAGTTGGCAGTCGTTAAAGCAATGGCTGCTTTGGTGGCCTTGTCAGGAGTTTCGTTAAGACGTTCATCGTGTTGAAGCAAAATACCTTGGGCACCGAGGTTAACCGCCAATTGCATATCACTCAAACGGTCTCCGATGACAAAGGAATTCTCTAAATCATAATCTCCAGACAAATAAGCCGTTAACAAGCCCGTTTCCGGTTTGCGTGTGGTCGCTTGGTCTGCTGGAAAGCTTTTGTCAATACAGACTTCCTCGAAAACAATCCCTTCGTTTTTCATCGCATCCACCAAATGATTGTGTACAGGCCAAAATTGCTCCTCTGGGAAGCTATCAGTACCTAATCCGTCTTGGTTGGTAACCATGACAAGGGTGTAATCCAGCTCTTTCGCAATACGTCCGAGATAGTTAAATACACCAGGGTAAAACGTCAATTTTTCAAAACTGTCAAGCTGATAGTCCTCTGGCTCTAACGCCAATGTTCCATCACGATCGATAAATAAGACCTTTTTCATGATGACAAGCGATTTAATGTTTCTATCAATATTTGATTTTCTTGGGGTGTTCCAACAGAGAAACGAAGGCAGTTTTCACACCCCAATTGCTTACTACGGTTGCGCACAACGATGTAATTTTCAATAAGTTGAGCATATCGTTTGTTGGCATCATCAACCTGTACCAAAAGGAAATTCGCATCACTCGGATAAACCTTTTCAACAAAGGAAATCTTCTCTAGCTGTGCAAACAAACCCTTTCTTTCTGCAATAAGTTGTGTGATTTGTCCTTGGGTTGTGTCCCAATCCTCTAAAGCAGAAATGGCGCGCTCTTGGGTCAATGAATTGATATTATATGGGGGTTTGATTTTGTTGAGAATATCGATAATCTCCTCACTTGCGAAACAGATGCCAAGCCGAATTCCCGCTAGCCCATAGGCTTTGGAAAGGGTTTGGGTAATAATTAAGTTGGGATAGGATGATAATTCCGAAACCAAACTTTTTTGCGTAGAAAAGTCGATATATGCCTCATCAATCACCACTAGACCAGTAAAAGATTGTAGTAAAGTAAGGATGTCCTCGTGGCGAAATGAATTGCCACTTGGATTGTTGGGAGAACACAGGAATATCGCTTTGGTTTGGGTCGAAATCTGCTTGATAATATCTTTTGTAACTAACTGAAAATCATTATTTAAAGGTACTTCATCTAAATAAATACAATTGATATTTGCAAGTACTCTATACATGCCATAAGTTGGGGGCATCACAATAATTTTGTCTTGATTTGGAATGCAAAACGCACGAAAAATTAAGTCTAAAACCTCGTCACTTCCATTGCCGAGAAGCAATTGATTGGCAGCTAACCCTCTGCGCCTTGCGATGACTTCTTTTAGCTTTCGTTGCTGCGGATCGGGGTAACGGTTTACACCATTGTCAAATGGATTCTCATTCGCATCTAAATACACAACCTCTCTCTCAACA
>CAXGAP010000067.1:0-4083 GCA_964008075.1 uncultured Flavobacteriaceae bacterium | reverse complement strand
GGATATTAGCTTCAATAATTTTGGGGTTAGGGTTCATAATGTCTTTTGCTCGAATCGAACTCAGATCAGATGTTTTTTCTAAAACCCTACGGATGTCTCCATCCGTTATTATTCCACACACTTTTTCATTTTCAAGTACAGCTGTTGCGCCAACAAGCTTTTCTCCAATTTCAATGATGACACCACTCAAAGAAGAGTTGGGTTGTACAGCTGGAATATTTTTGCGATCAACAAGTGTTTCAACTTTTAGGTACAATGCTTTGCCAAGTGAGCCGCCAGGGTGAAATTGGGCAAAATTATTTTTGTCAAACCCACGTATTTCAAGCAAACAAATCGCAATTGCATCTCCCATAACAAGTTGGGCAGTGGTGCTGGTCATTGGTGCGAGGTTGTTTGGGCAAGCCTCTTTTTGGATGGCAACCGACAAAATATAATTTGATTCTTGTGTTAGAAAAGAATAAGGATTTCCTGTCATACCGATGATAATGTTGCCCATGGATTTGACTAGGGGGACCAAAGCCTTTATTTCGGGTGTGTTCCCACTATTTGAGATAAACAGAACAATATCCTCTTTTGCGACCATACCCAAATCACCGTGAAGCGCATCGGCAGCATGCATAAAAATCGATCGTGTGCCAGTAGAGTTTAATGTAGCTGTGATTTTCATACCAATCAACGCACTTTTACCAATTCCAGTGATGACAAGGCGTGATTTGGATTTGAAAATCAAGTCAATCACTTTCACAAAATCTTTATTGAGTTGATCTTGAAGTGCAGCGATTGCATTGCTTTGGTTGGTGAAACAGTCTTTAGCAGTATTTAGAATATCGATTTTTTTATCCAATAGTAAAAGATTCAGCTTGGTTTGAAAATTATGACGTATATTTAGTAGGCAAATGTACAAAATCGACTTTATAGGTTAATATGAGTTCCAGAGATTATAAGCTTGCGTCTTCATTAAAGCGCTTTTTTGGATTCTCCAGTTTCCGTGGTCTTCAAGAAGAAGTGATCGAAACCCTACTTTCAGGGAAAGATATCTTCGTTGTAATGCCTACTGGTGGAGGTAAATCCCTGTGTTATCAATTACCAGCACTTTTACTTGATGGAACAGCCATTGTAGTCTCTCCACTTATTGCTTTGATGAAAAATCAAGTTGATGCCATTCGTGGCATCTCCAAACAAGATGGTGTTGCACATGTACTGAATTCTTCATTGACCAAAGGACAAGTTCAAGTTGTGAAGGATGATATCACAAATGGCGTCACAAAATTGTTGTATGTCGCGCCAGAGTCATTGACAAAGCAGGACTATGTTGATTTTTTACGCTCTGTTCCCATTAGCTTTATGGCAGTTGATGAAGCGCATTGTATTTCAGAATGGGGTCATGACTTTAGGCCGGAGTACAGAAATCTGAGAGGGATTTTGGATCGTATAGATGAAAAGATTCCTGTGATTGGATTGACTGCCACTGCCACCCCAAAGGTTCAAGAAGACATATTAAAAAACCTTGGTATTACAGATGCCGTTACCTTTAAAGCATCTTTTAATCGACCAAACCTGTTTTATGAGGTGCTTCCCAAAACAGATCAGGTTGATCGTGACATCACATCATTTATCAAAAAGAATGAAGGCAAGTCAGGAATTGTTTATTGCTTATCTCGAAAACGAGTAGAAGAGTTAGCACAGATTTTGGTTGTCAATGGTATAAAAGCAGTTCCTTATCATGCCGGATTAGACAATAAACAACGCGTGAAGAATCAAGACATGTTCCTAATGGAAGATGTGGATGTTGTTGTTGCTACAATTGCTTTTGGTATGGGAATCGATAAGCCAGACGTACGTTTTGTCATCCACCACGATATCCCAAAAAGCATTGAAAGTTACTATCAAGAGACAGGCCGTGCTGGTCGTGATGGTGGCGAGGGCCATTGCTTGGCTTTTTATGCCTATAAAGACATTGAGAAGTTAGAAAAGTTTATGTCGGGAAAACCAATTGCAGAGCAGGAAATTGGCTTCGCTCTATTGCATGAAATGGTTGCTTACGCTGAAACCTCGATGTCTAGACGCAAGTTTATACTACACTATTTTGGGGAAGAATTTGACGATGTGAATGGGCCAGGAGCTGACATGGATGATAATGCAAGGAATCCAAAGCCTAAAAAAGAAGCGCAAAAGCAAGTCGAATTGTTACTGAAAGTCATTCTAGACACAGCACAACAATATCGTTTCAATGAGATTGTCAACATCCTTGTTGGGGTTAAGAATGCTCTTTTAGTGACTCGTCAGGTGGTTGAAAAAGAATTTTTTGGGATTGGTTCAAATGAGACCTTATCCTATTGGCGAGCACTTATCCGACAACTTCTAGTTGCTGAACTGCTAAAGAAGGAAATAGAAACCTATGGTGTTATCAAATTGACAGCTAAAGGGGAAGCGTTTCTTGTGTCGCCATACTCGTTTTTTATGACTGAAAATCATGAATATGAACAAACACAATCTACTACCCCTTCATCAAGTGGGGGTGGAACTGCAGTTTTTGATAAAAAACTGCATGAATTATTGATGATAGAGAGGAAGAGAGTTGCTGAGAAATCAGGTGTTCCGCCCTATGCTGTTTTTCAAGAAACATCGATAGATGATATGCTTTTTAAGTATCCTATCACTTTGGAGGAACTCAAAAACATCCATGGCGTTGGTGAGGGAAAGGCAATGAAATTTGGGCATTCTTTTGTAAAACTCATTGAAAAATATTGTAACGATAACGATGTTGTTCGGCCCCAAGACATAGTTATCAAAAGCACAGGTGCAAATTCTGCCCTCAAATTATACATCATTCAAAGTGTTGATCGAAAATTACCCCTAGAGGATATTGCCAATGCTAAGGGAAAGGACAGGACAGCATTTATAAAAGAACTCGAAACCATTGTATTTTCTGGAACAAAACTTGATATCAGTTATGAAATAGATTCGCTTTTTGACGAGGATCAGCAAGAGGATTTGAAAGAGTATTTTATGGAAGCTGAAAACGATGATATACAAGAAGCTTTTGAAGAGTTTGATGGTCATTTTGATGAAGATGACCTTCGTTTATTTAGGATAAAATTTATCAGTGAAGTCGCCAATTAACCTCTTTTCTTTTGTCTATATTTGCAGCCTAATAAATTGACATGAAAGACGGAATTTACGCTGCAATTCACACCCAAAAAGGTATCATTACCATTCAACTTCATTACAATGAAACACCTGCTACTGTAGGCAATTTCGTAGGTCTAGCAGAGGGGACTCTCCTCAACGAAGTGAAGGCAAACGGCACACCATATTACGATGGATTAAATTTTCATAGAGTGATACCTGATTTTATGATTCAAGGAGGATGTCCACAGGGAAGTGGAGTTGGAGGACCTGGGTATCAGTTTGATGATGAAATCAATCCCAATTTACGACATGATAAGCCAGGCATACTATCGATGGCCAACGCTGGTCCTGGAACGAATGGAAGTCAATTTTTTATCACACATGTACCCACGCCATGGCTTGACGGAAAACACACTGTTTTTGGTGCTGTAGTAGAGGGTCAATCGGTTGTTGACGCTGTCGATCAAAAAGATTGGATTGACAAAATAGAGATCAAACGCGTTGGGAAAGATGCAGAGGATTGGGATGCTATTGCAGCCTTTCATCAGTTCAACGAATTGGCGCAAAAACGCATAGAGGAGCAAAAGGAAAAACAAGCGAAAGAGCTTGAAAAAATCAGTAAGGGTTTTTCACAAACAGAAACTGGTTTGCGTTATAAAATTATACAAGAGGGGACAGGAGAACAAGCTTCTGCAGGTAAAAAAGTTTCTGTTCATTATAAAGGAGAACTTCTCGACGGCACTGTATTCGATTCATCTTACAAGAGACAGGAACCTATCGATTTTGTCTTAGGTCAAGGACAGGTCATTGCTGGTTGGGATGAGGGTGTTTCCCTTCTTAAAGTTGGGGATAAGGCTCGTTTTCTGATTCCTTCAGATTTGGCGTATGGATCAAAAGGTGCTGGTGGTGTGATTCCTTCAGATGCAGATTTATTATTTGATGTTGAACTGG
>CAXGAP010000066.1:0-4225 GCA_964008075.1 uncultured Flavobacteriaceae bacterium | reverse complement strand
ACTCCTCCTTTTTTGCCCCAAATCTTACCATGAACTTAACCTACTTATGTTATGGTAAATCTAATGTACTCCTTTTTTTAATCTAAAGCTATTTTAAAGAAAATTTTTTTAATACGCCCGTTGCTTGTTTCCTTCAATAAAATTGATGAAAGCTTGGTTGGCAACTCGATTTCCTCCTGGTGTTGGATAATCCCCAGTAAAATACCAGTCCCCTAAATTTTTAGGACATGCGAGGTGTAGTTTCTCAACATCCTGGAAAATGACATCCACCTCACATTGAATGCTCTCCTCTTTTACTAGCGCAGCTATTTTTGCAGAAACCTGCTCTGTTGAAAACATTTCATACAGCACATTGACAACATTTGTGGCTTCTGTGTCTGGTTTTTTCATTTCTTCTTTAGCTGCCTGATAAACTGTTTCAAGCATTGATTCCTTATTAAAGTCTTTTAACAGCCCAAGCATGGCCTGAAAAGCGATTAGATCTTCTAGGCGAGCCATGTCAATTCCATAACAGTCGGGGTAGCGGATTTGAGGTGCGCTTGACACCACCACTATTTTCTTTGGAGATAGTCGGTCGAGGATTTTAAGTATGCTTTTCTTCAGTGTTGTTCCTCGAACAATACTGTCGTCAATAACAATCAGATTGTCGCTGTTTTTTACAGTATTATATGTTATGTCATAAACGTGGGCAACAAGATCATCTCGGCTGCTGTCTTCAGTTATAAACGTTCGAAGCTTTACGTCTTTTAGTATCACCTTTTCTGTTCTTGGATTACAATTCAACAGCTTCTCAAAATCTGCCTCCGCTGGATTTGTCTTTAATGTTGCTATTGCTTGTTGTTTCAAGTGAGATTGCACAGATTCTATGAGCCCATAAAATGCAGTTTCTGCAGTGTTGGGAATAAAAGAAAATACAGTGTTTTCAAAATCATTTTCGATGGCTTGCTGTACTTTTGGGAAAAGGTGTTTTCCTAAGGCCTTTCTTTCATTGTAAATTTCTGCGTCATTTCCTCTCGAAAAATAAATTCTTTCAAACGAACATGCTTTATGCTCTCTAGCTGGCAAAATTTCTTTCATTGAGGTTGTTCCATTCTTTTTAATAATTAAAGAATGTCCTGGAAGAACCTCTTGAATTTCTTCAAAGGGGACATTAAACACTGTTTGAATCGCTGGTCGTTCTGATGCTGCAATAACAAATTCGTCGTTTTGAAAAAAGTATGCTGGTCGAATTCCGTTGGGGTCTCGCATCAAAAATGCATCTCCATGCCCCAACATACCGCTAATGACATAGCCTCCATCAAAATTTTTTGTTGCTTTTTTGAGGATTTTCGAAACCTTTATGTTTTCTGCAATCATTGGTGATGCTTCTTGTTTAGAAAACCCTTTCTTTTTTAATTTTTTATACTCTTTGGTCACTTCAGCGTCGAGAAAGTGTCCTATTTTTTCCATGACTGTCACAGTATCCGCCTTCACTTTTGGGTGCTGTCCAAGTGTGACCAGATTGTCAAAAAGTTCGTTTACATTGGTCAGGTTAAAGTTTCCTGCCAATACCAAGTTTCGATGCATCCAATTGTTTTGACGTAAAAAAGGGTGTACACTTGTGATGCTGTTGTTTCCAAATGTACCGTAACGCAAATGGCCCATCATTATTTCACCTAAATATGGGTATGCTTGTTTAATTTCAAGGTCAGTTAAGTCTGTATTTCCAAGCTCTTGAAAAACAGTGTTTATGCTGCTGTTTATCTTCGAAAAGACATCTTGAATGGGTTGGTTTTCTGAAGATCGAACACGGCTAATAAAGCTGTCGCCAGGGCTCATGTCAAATTTTATGCTCGCAAAACCGGCTCCGTCTTGACCACGGTTGTGCTGCTTTTCAAGCATCAAATACATTTTATAAATCCCAAAAAACAAGCTACCGTATTTTTCCTGATAATAGCAAAGTGGCTTCAGTAGCCGAAGAAGTGCTATCCCGCATTCGTGTTTAATCGAATCGCTCATCCTAGCAAAAATAAAGAATTTGTTTGCTGCGTCTTTCCTTCATGTTTTTTATTTCAAAATGTTTTAAAACTTACAGCCTTCTTTAGCGTATCAACTCGATCTTTTATTTGTGAGATCGAGGTGTTTACAATTGCTTTTGTTCCAAAATCTGTCACACAAAAAGAGGCAACAGCGGACCCATACACCATTGCTGTTTTTAACACTTCGAAATTCAGTTCGGCTTGACTTGCCAAAAAACCTGCCATCCCCCCTGCAAAAGTGTCGCCAGCTCCTGTGGGGTCAACGACATTGTCCAATATTACTGCTGGTGCCAAAAAGGTTTGGTCATTGTGGTATAACATCGCTCCATGCTCTCCTTTTTTAATAATAACATAAGAAGGTCCCATTTCACTTATTTGCTTTGCTGCCGACAATATGTTGGTCTTGCCGGTCATTTGAAGCGCCTCCTCATTGTTAATGGTGATGATATCTGTCTTAGACACCACACGCATCAGTTCACCCCAAGTTCTCTCAATCCAAAAGTTCATAGTGTCAAGAATAATCGTCGTGTTTTGAGTGTTGATTTGACTGATTACAGATTCTTGTATATCAGGATGAAGATTTCCCAACAATGCGACTTTGGAATCCTTAAATGCATCGGGGACAGTTGGGCTGAAGTTCGCTAGGGTATTGAGGTCTGTGACTAAAGTGTCTCGACGATTCATGTCCTTGTGATATCGTCCCTTCCAATAAAAGGTGTCGCCAGAGCTGTCAATCTCAACTCCTTCCATGTTGATGTTTCTTTCAGCCAACTCTTCAAGATAATCTCTGGGAAAGTCTCTGCCTACGATGGAAACAATTGCAGATTCTACCTCAAAAAGAGACGTTGCCAAGGAGATGTATGTAGCTGATCCTGCAATCACTTTCCCGCTTGATCCAGATGGTGTTTCGACTTCGTCAAAAGCAATTGTCCCTACTACTAACACTTTGTTTTTCTGCATGTTTATTTTTTTTGTTGGTATCCAACATCTTCTATTTGACTGTTGGTTTTTTTTGATGCTTCAACTGCCATTTTATCACAACTCTCGTTTTGTGGGTGTTGGTTGTGCCCTTTGATCCACTCCATTCGAACCCTGTGTTTGCTGTATTGTTCTAAAAATTCTTTCCAAAGGTCTGCGTTTTTTTTGTTTTTAAAGTTATTTTTCTCCCAATCAAACACCCACTTTTTTTCAACCGCTTCGCTAACATATTTAGAGTCGGTGTACACAACAACATCTAGTGGTGATTGTTTCAATAACTGCAATCCTTTGATCACAGCTTTTAGCTCCATTCTATTATTTGTGGTATGAATGAATCCCTTGGAATAGGTCTTTTTATAGGGCGTCCCTTCCCACTCCAAAATTAAACCATATCCCCCTGGTCCGGGGTTTCCGCTTGCAGCTCCGTCAGTGTAGAGGTTCACTCTTTTTTCTTTTGGTAAAAGTAGTTTTTCAATTTGGTGAGGAAAATGTTTGTGTTCGAGCTTGTGAATTTTTTGTTCCAAACTCTCGGGGGTTTCTTGAGGGTCGACTATTGTTTTGGCTTGAAAAATGATAGCCCCTTCATCATATTCACTGTTCACATAATGGATGCTTATTCCGCTTTCTACTTCTTTAGCATCAATCACTGCTTGATGAACATGTCGACCAAACATTCCTTTTCCACCAAACTTTGGTAATAGGGATGGGTGGATGTTGATTATTTTTTCATTAAAGCCCTCAACAATATGAGTTGGTATTTTCCATAAAAACCCAGCCAAAACAATGAGGTTGGGGTTTTTGTTTTTCAGCTCTGCCAACAAAGAATTTGGGTTGTTGAGTTGTTCGCGACTAAAAACAGATGTCGGCACGCCAAGTTCTTTTGCTCGTTGGATGACAAGGGCAGATGGATTGTTGGAATAAACTCCTGCAACCTTTACGTTTGTGATCGAAGAAAAATGACGAATAATTTGCTCCGCATTTGTTCCTGATCCAGAAGCAAAAATCAAAATTGTATGATGTTTGGACATCGTTGTTGTTCGCTTTACAAATCTACATATTTATTGGATGTGTTTTAGAAGTGAATGGGTCAGAGTTTTAAAAGTGAGATAAGATTTTATTCGGATTAGGTTAATAGAACCAAACTTTTCTTATTTTTGCCTCCAACTAACATTAAAACTTCTTATATGTCTGATATTGCATCACGTGTAAAAGCCATAATCGTAGATAAA
>CAXGAP010000065.1:0-4279 GCA_964008075.1 uncultured Flavobacteriaceae bacterium | reverse complement strand
AAGAAAGCAGCTCCTGCTGCCAAAGCTGAAAAAGAGGCCGTAAAGGCCAAGCCCGCTGCAAAAAAGGAAACTGCTAAAGCAGCGCCTAAGAAAGCAGCTGCAAAGCCAAGCACAGATTTGAGCAGCAAGACAGTTGCTGAGCTCAAAGCAATGTCCAAAGAAGCTGGCGTTTCAGGATATACGAGTTTGAAAAAAGCAGAATTAATTGCGGCATTATCCGCTAAATAAAATATACCATGGCACACAAAAAAGGAGTAGGTAGCTCGAAAAACGGGAGAGAATCGGAATCGAAACGCTTGGGCGTTAAGATTTTTGGTGGTCAGCCCGCCATCGCTGGTAACATTATTGTTCGCCAACGCGGCACTAAACACCATGCAGGTGAGAACGTTTATTTAGGAAAAGATCACACCCTTCATGCTAGAGTGGATGGGATTGTGAAATTCACTAAAAAGAAAAACAATCGATCTTATGTGTCGATTGAACCCAATGCGTAAATCATTGCGATAATCAATTTCAAAACCCTTTGCATTCTCAAAGGGTTTTTTGTTTGGAACTATTTCACAAAAAAAACCGAGACAACTGCCTCGGTTTTTTGTTTCTGCATCAGAACAACTGCCTAGTAGCGGTAGTATTCTGGCTTATATGGACCCTGAACTTTCACGCCAATGTAACTGGCTTGATCTGAATCGAGCTCTTCGAGCTCAACACCCAATTTGTCGAGGTGTAAACGCGCGACTTGCTCATCCAAATGCTTTGGCAGCATATAGACTTTATTTTCGTAACGGTCACTGTGCTTCCACAACTCAATCTGTGCGAGAGTTTGGTTGGTAAAGGAATTACTCATCACAAAACTCGGGTGGCCAGTCGCACAGCCCAAGTTGACAAGACGACCTTCTGCGAGTACAATAATATCGTTTCCGTCAACATTGTATAAATCAACTTGCGGCTTGATTTCATCTTTGGTGTGACCATAATTTTCGTTCAACCACGCCATGTCGATCTCATTGTCAAAATGTCCAATGTTACACACAATGGCTTTGTCTTTCATTGCACGGAAGTGTCGTTCAGTGACAATATCTTTATTTCCAGTGGCGGTTACAATGATATCGGCATTTCCAATCACGGTTTCAAGTTTTTTTACTTCATATCCGTCCATGGAGGCCTGAAGGGCACAAATTGGATCGATTTCAGTTACAGTGACAATAGCACCAGCACCTTGGAATGAAGCGACAGTTCCTTTGCCAACATCTCCATAACCAGCAACTACCACACGCTTTCCAGCAAGCATGATGTCGGTTGAGCGGCGTACCGCATCAACGGCACTTTCTTTGCAACCGTATTTGTTATCAAACTTAGACTTGGTAACCGAATCGTTTACGTTGATTGCTGGCAACGTGAGTGTTCCATCCTTCATGCGCTCATACAGGCGATGAACCCCAGTAGTTGTTTCTTCAGACAATCCCTTAATTCCTGATACAAGCTCGGGATACCTGTCCAACACCATATTGGTCAAATCACCGCCATCATCGAGAATCATATTCAATGGTTTTTGATCCTCTCCAAAAAATAGGGTTTGCTCAATACACCAATCAAATTCTTCTTCGTTCATGCCTTTCCAAGCATATACAGGGATACCAGCAGCAGCAAGGGCAGCAGCAGCATGGTCTTGTGTAGAAAAAATATTACATGAACTCCACGTCACATCTGCACCCAAGTCAACTAGGGTTTCGATAAGAACAGCGGTTTGAATGGTCATATGTAAACATCCAGCAATTCGAGCTCCAGCAAGGGGCTTTTTATCTTTGTATTGTTCACGAAGTGCCATTAACCCGGGCATCTCTGCCTCAGCAAGTTGAATTTCTTTGCGACCCCAGTCTGCCAAGCTGATGTCTTTAACCTTAAAGGAGATTGTTTTTGTTGCCATAGTCGTATATTTGCTTTTCTACAATTTTTTTACAAAATTACAAATATCAATGCCCATATACAAACATCAGCAAGTGAATTCTATCGCAAAGCTATGGGTGTGGCATATTACTGAGGATGAGCAGGGTTTGACTAAAAACCTATCCTTAACAACGCATTGTATTGACCGTCTCAAATCGATGTCTTCGGGCACTCACCGGAAAGGTTTTTTGGCAGTGCGTTCATTACTGATAGCCGCTGGACTTTCTCTTGACCAACTTCGCTACACCTCAGAGGGCAAACCGTACTTACAGCACGGTCCACACATATCGGTTAGTCATACCAATGATTTTGCTGCTATAGCCATTGGCCAAGCCCCGATAGGAGTAGACGTAGAACGCCACCGAACCAAGGTTAAGCGTGTCGCAAAGAAATTTATAAACCCTGCTGATCAAGCTCCTCAACAAACCATTGCTGAACTAACCGACCTGTGGTGTGCAAAAGAATCCATGTATAAAGCCATTTCTATTCCTGGTATTCGATTTAGTAAGGACATCTCCGTTGATCTGACAATCTCCAAAAAGGGGGTAGCGATCTATAAAGACCAAACCTATGATCTTTTCCGTTATGGTTGGCAAGGACATAGCTGTGCAGTAACCATAAAAAACCAAGTATGAACATCTCCGTAGAACTTACATTTACGCCATTACATGATCAGTACAGAGATCGGATCAAGAACTTTATTCTGGATTTACGTAGTGGTGGGTTTACGATTTCTGAAACCCCGCTAAGCACCCAATTGTATGGTTCCTACGATGCCCTGATGCCTTTTTTGATGAAGACCATCAAAACAGCGCTAAGCGAAAAGGAAAAAGGAATCATGCACCTCAAAATTTATAACGCTGACCGCAGTAACTATGTCTCAGATTTTTGAATCCCTATTTGCCCAATACGCCACCTACGGACCTCTTGATGTCACCCTAGAGATTATGGGTGTTGTCTTTGGATTGCTAAGTGTTTGGCTTGCCAAAAAAAATCATATTGGAGTCTTTCCAACGGGGATGATTTCTACTTCAATTTATGTTTATCTCTTGTTTAAGTGGGGCTTAGTCGGAGATATGCTGATTAACGCATACTACTTTGGAATGTCAGTCTATGGTTGGGTGATTTGGACGCGCGTCAATGATCAGAAACAAGCGACGCCAATCTCGAGAATAAACCAACAAGAATGGCGATATCTTCTTCTGCTTTTTGTTGGGAGTTTGGTGTTTGTCTATTGCATTTATCAATGGTTTGGGCTATGGAATTCATCTACGGCGGTGATTGATACGCTGACGACTGCGATCTTTTTTTCGGGGATGTGGTTGATGGCTCGGCGCAAGATAGAAAACTGGATTTTTTGGATTATCGGCGATATCATTTCTGTACCTTTGTATCTGATTAAAGGCTTTAGTTTTACAAGCTTACAATACTTGATTTTCACTTTTATTGCCATCTATGGCTATCTCGAATGGAAAAAGATTTTGGACAAACATCCTGCAACTGTAAGAAAGTAGTTTTGTTCGGTCCGGAATCGACCGGAAAAACGACACTTGCAAAGAAGTTGGCTTCCTATTACAACTCAGATTGGGTGCCGGAGTATGCTCGTACATATCTCCAAAATAAATGGGATCAGACAAAAGAAATTTGCTCTAAAGAAGATTTGCCTATCATTGCAGCTGGGCAAATGGCAATTGAAAATCAAAAAGCGAGCAACACCGATTCGATCTTGTTTTGTGATACCGATTTGCTGGTCACCAAAATTTATTCGGAAGTTTACTATGAGGGCTATTGCGATCCCGATTTACATCATTTTGCAGTCAACAACCACTATGACCACTATTTATTATTGGACATTGATATTCCATGGGTTGCGGATGACTTACGAGACAAACCTGACGAAAGAGACCAAATGCTAGCGGAATTCAAAAAAGCCCTCCAATCACTCCATCGACCTTATGTACTCATACAAGGGCAGGGGGAAGATCGTTTTCAATCTGCTATTCACGCGATTCAATCCCAGTTTGCCCATGTTTGAATTTTCAGAACACCAGATCAACCAACTCAAAGCGCGTGGGATTTCGATCTCTGATGCTAGGGCGATGATTGCCAACATCAATCAACAATCGACATACAGCCAGATTCATCGACCAGCAACCTTGGGAGATGGCATTGCTGAGCTTAGCGATAGCGACCGAAAGCAATATGCAAAGTTTTATGACGAGTCTGTCGATGACTATCGTGTGATTCGATTTATCCCAGCTTCAGGTACTGCTACGCGTATGTTTGATTTTTTGTTTCCACTTGTCGTGGAGGATCAGCAAGATTTTAAAGTCGC
>CAXGAP010000064.1:0-4330 GCA_964008075.1 uncultured Flavobacteriaceae bacterium | reverse complement strand
TGTAGCGAATTCGTTTATATTTTCCACAAGCACATTCAAAATCCTTTACAGGACCGAAAATACGTTCACAAAACAGACCATCACGCTCTGGTTTGTGGGTACGATAATTAATCGTTTCAGGCTTTAATACTTCACCTCTTGACTCTGCAAGGATCGTTTCTGGTGATGAAAGACCGATAGAAATTTTGTTAAAACTTATGGGTTGCTTATTGTCGTTAAATCTTGCCATTATTCCTCAGCGAATTAAATTATTCTTCTAAACGTATATCGAGTCCAAGACCCTTGAGCTCGTGCATCAAAACATTGAAAGACTCTGGTAGTCCAGGTTTAGGTAATGCTTCACCCTTGACTATCGTTTCGTATGTTTTTGCACGTCCGACCACATCATCAGATTTGACCGTTAGTATTTCTTGTAATGTACTGGAAGCTCCATAGGCCTCTAATGCCCAAACTTCCATTTCACCAAATCGCTGTCCACCAAACTGAGCTTTACCACCAAGTGGCTGTTGTGTAATCAGTGAGTATGGACCAATTGATCGTGAATGCATTTTATCATCGACCATGTGTCCAAGTTTAAGCATATATATCACACCAACGGTTGCTGGTTGATCAAATCGCTCACCTGTTCCACCATCATAGAGATAGGTGTGTCCATATCGTGGAATACCCGCTTCTTCAGATATTTTTTCAACCTCTTGGCTAGATGCCCCATCAAAAATTGGCGTAGCAAAACTTTGGCCTAGCTTTTGTCCTGCCCAGCCCAAAACTGTTTCATAAATCTGACCTATGTTCATTCGGGAAGGCACTCCAAGAGGGTTGAGTACAATATCAACTGGAGTACCATCTTCTAAGAATGGCATGTCTTCATGACGTACAATTCTTGCAACAATTCCTTTGTTTCCGTGACGACCAGCCATTTTATCACCAACCTTAAGCTTGCGTTTTTTTGCGATGTAGACCTTGGCAAGTTTTAAAATTCCCGCAGGTAGTTCATCACCAACAGATATCGTAAACTTTTCACGTCGCAGTGCTCCTTGCAAATCGTTTTCTTTGATTTTATAATTGTGCATCAAATTGTTGACAAGACCATCAATGTGGCTATCAACTGTCCAAGTGCCACTTAACAGGTGTGCATAATCGTCTACTGCATTCAACATTTTTAGCGTAAACTTTTTACCTTTTGGTAAAACTTCTTCACCCAAATCATTGAACACACCTTGACAAGTTTTGCCACTGAGAAGAGAGAACAACTTTTCAACAAGTAGCGATTTGAGTTCTTTGAATTTCACCTCAAATTGCTCTTCAAGCTCAAGTAACTCTTGCTTGTCTTGTGTTCGACGTCTTTTGTCTTTGACAATTCTAGTAAAGAGCTTTTTATCTATGACGACTCCGTTGAGAGATGGTGGTGCTTTCAAAGAAGCATCTTTCACATCACCTGCTTTGTCACCAAAAATGGCGCGCAAGAGCTTTTCTTCTGGAGTTGGATCTGACTCTCCTTTCGGAGTGATCTTACCAATGAGTATATCACCAGCTTCAACCTCAGCACCAATACGGATCATTCCATTATCGTCCAAATCCTTTGTTGCTTCTTCACTTACATTGGGAATATCATTGGTTAACTCCTCTTTGCCTAATTTAGTGTCGCGAACTTCCATCGCATATTCGTCAATGTGAATAGATGTAAAGATGTCATCTCTAACTACTTTTTCAGAAATTACAATCGCATCTTCAAAGTTATATCCTTTCCAAGGCATAAATGCAACCTTCATGTTGCGACCTAAGGCTAACTCACCTTTTTGTGTGGCATAACCTTCACACAAGACCTGACCCTTTTCAACACGATCACCAACTTTAACAATTGGCTTTAGGTTAATGGTAGAACCTTGATTAGTTTTTCTAAACTTCACCAAAGGATATTCTTTTTCATCAGATTCAAAGCTGATTAGACGATCTTCTTTGGTAGAGTTGTATTTTATTTTGATAACGTTTGCATCAACATATGTGACCACACCATCGTCCTCTGAATTGATCAATACCCTAGAGTCTTTTGCAACTTGACGCTCGAGTCCAGTTCCAACGATTGGTGCTTCTGGACGCAATAGAGGCACTGCTTGGCGCATCATATTTGATCCCATTAAAGCCCTGTTTGCATCATCATGTTCTAAAAATGGAATAAGCGAAGCCGATATCGATGCAATCTGGTTTGGTGCAACATCCATATAATCGACTTGTGATGGTTCGACTACTGGATAGTCTGCCTCAGATCGAGCAATCAACTTATCGACGTTTATTTTTCCACCTTTATCTTTTGGCACGTGTGCTTGTGCAAACAGCTTCTCTTCCTCTTCCTCAGCTGTTAGATATTTCATCTCACTGAAGTTAACAACACCATCTTTTACTTCACGATAAGGCGTCTCAATGAATCCTAAGTTGTTCACCTTGGCAAAAACACTTAAGGATGATATCAAACCAATGTTTGGTCCCTCAGGCGTTTCAATTGGACACATACGACCATAGTGAGTGTAGTGAACATCACGCACCTCAAATCCAGCGCGTTCTCTTGAAAGACCACCAGGGCCTAAGGCAGATAGTCTACGCTTGTGTGTAATCTCAGCAAGTGGATTTGTTTGATCCATGAACTGAGAAAGCTGGTTGGTACCAAAGAATGAGTTAATGACTGAAGATAATGTCTTGGCATTTATCAGATCAATTGGTGTAAACACTTCATTATCACGTACATTCATTCGTTCACGGATTGTACGTGCCATTCGTGATAGCCCCACACCAAATTGGGATGAGAGTTGCTCACCTACTGTGCGAACACGACGATTTGACAAGTGATCAATATCATCGATCTCCGACTTGGAATTGATCAACTCAATAAGATATTTAATAATGGTAATGATATCGTCTTTGGTCAAGACCTGCTTGTCCATTTCAATATCAAGACCGAGTTTTTTATTCATTCGATAACGACCAACTTCACCAAGGTTGTATCTCTGATCAGAGAAGAACAGCTTATCGATAATCCCACGAGCAGTTTCTTCATCTGGTGGTTCGGCGTTACGAAGCTGGCGATAGATATGTTCAACGGCTTCTTTTTCTGAGTTTGTAGGGTCTTTTTGTAGTGTGTTGTGAATGATTGCATAGTCAGCAGACGCTAAATCTTCTTTATGCAGAAGGACTGTTTTTGCATTTGCTTCAACAATCTGATCAATATGTTCTTTTTCGATGATGGTATCTCTGTCAAAAACAATTTCATTTCTTTCAATAGAAACTACCTCACCAGTATCCTCATCTACAAAGTCTTCAAACCAAGTGTTCAAAACACGCGCGGCCAGTTTTCTGCCCAAGACTTTTTTCAAGCCTGTTTTGGTGACTTTTACTTCCTCGGCGAGGTCAAAAATTTCTAAAATATCCTTATCTCTTTCAAAACCAATCGCACGAAAAAGAGTCGTGACAGGCAACTTCTTTTTTCGATCGATATATGCATACATCACACTGTTGATGTCAGTTGCAAATTCAATCCATGACCCTTTAAAAGGAATCACTCTTGCAGAGTAGAGTTTTGTTCCATTTGCATGAAATGACTGTCCAAAGAAGACACCTGGAGATCTGTGTAATTGAGAGACAACAATACGCTCAGCACCATTGATCACAAAGGTTCCACTTGGTGTCATGTAAGGGATTGTGCCCAAAAACACGTCTTGAACAATAGTTTCAAAGTCCTCATGTTCAGGATCAGTACAATACAACTTCAAACGAGCTTTTAAAGGAACACTATAGGTCAGTCCACGTTCAATACATTCAATAATGGAGTATCGAGGAGGATCAACGAAATAGTCTAGAAACTCTAAAACAAATTGATTCCGAGTATCGGAAATAGGAAAGTTTTCTTTAAAAGTATTAAATAGACCTTCGTTGTCACGTTCATTTGATTTTGTTTCAAGCTGAAAAAAGTCTTGAAAAGATTTGATTTGTATGTCCAGGAAGTCGGGGTATTTAGGCGTGTTGATAGCCGAGGAAAAATTGAGTCTTTCGGATGTTATAGACATGAACAAAAATGTGTTTATTACATAATTAATACAGCATTGCTGCTAACGTTTATTTAAAAACGCAGTTAAGGCCAACGGCAAAAACCGCGGCCTTAGGTATGTTTGTTGAACAGGTGTTATTTTAGCTCTACCTCTGCTCCAGCTTCTTCTAAAGAAGATTTTAGGCCTTCTGCCTCGTCTTTGGCTACACCCTGTTTGATTGGGCTAGGTGCGTTATCAACCAATTCTTTAGCTTCTTTCAAGCCAAGACCAGTCAATTCCTTAACCAATTTCAC
>CAXGAP010000063.1:0-4364 GCA_964008075.1 uncultured Flavobacteriaceae bacterium | reverse complement strand
CGTGGTCTTGTCCCCACTGCTGGTTTTCCAAAACAGTCTGATCATATACAATCCCGATGCGACTACCAAACATCCCATGTATGATGGGCTTTGCCAACCCACTCCCTGTCGAAAGGGTGCTCACCCCACTAAATTGCGCGATGGTTTTTCCCAACCCATCTCCACTATAGCGTTCTTTTTCGTCTTCAGTTAATTGAATCAACTGTGTTGTAGGCGACACATTATTTTTTTGATCTGTTTTGATGATGACCTCGTCGAGTAATTCAACTTGATGATCCATGACAATGCTGATGGAAGTTGAGGACACCAAATCAATGTGCTCAATTTGGTCTTCACAATTAAGATGAGAAACAACGAGTGTTAGCTTACCAGCGCACAATCGGTCTATGACAAACCTACCATCCTTAGCGCTCACCACATTTTGATTGGTTTCTTTGACTTGCACTACTGCTGCTTCAAGTGGTGTGTTGTCATGCACACTCACAATTTTTCCTGCCAAGGTCAGATTGCAATCTTGCGCATACAAAAGACAAGTAGCCAAATAGAACAAACTATTGGCTACTGTCTTCAATGGATTGAATAAAGTGTTGATGTACATATGCAACAGCGATACGTTTAGATGTCGATCAACAGAAATGGGATTTAATCTTCAAGTCCGACATGCACCTCAAAATCAGCGATGACATCATCCTCACCACCAAACTCAGCACGAGTGTTTCCATCTTTGGTGCCAGGCTCATGAATCAGAAAGACCTTTACCTCACCTTTCTCTTCAGCACCTGTTGTCCAAGTGGTTTTTAAGTTGAGGCCAAAGCCGTTGACATCTTTAGTGTCATCACTAGCTGAAACAATTGTCACATTACTAAGACCAACCATTTCAAAAAACACATGGTGCACGTTTTTTTCTTCAATAATTTCAGGTGTGATATCTTCTCCTTCTTCCTCATGATCCCCATCGTGATCGTGGTCATGATCGTCTGAGCCTTCACTATGCTCACCTACGTCATAAAATTTGGCTTCAACAGTATATTCGGAGCTTGGCGCAAGCTCGATATGACTTTCATGTGCATGATCATCACTATCATCATCAGCATGTTCTTCGTCATCGTGCTCGAGTTCCCACTCCACTTCAAAAGTTGAGCTATCTGCAGTGTTAGTAAAATTAAGAACGACTTTATTAACTTCATGTTCGTGAATTGGTTCACCATCATCTTTTGTACATGAAGTTATTATTATTAATGAGGCAATAAATAAGAATTTTAATTTAATATGTTTTAACATGATATATTTTTTAGATTGTATAAAAAGAGTGGCTTTTCAACAGAGAAAAGCAGAATAAAAACAGAGTTTTTTATCCCTGAGGTGGTCCTCTTAATAATCTAAAAAGTAAACTGGTGTTGTTGTGAAATGTTTCGTAGTTTATAGCCTTGAATGGGGGAGTGGCGATTAATGGTTGTTCCTCAGCGATTGTGATCAAGAAAGTGTTACTAGCAACAAAATCATCTAGAAAACACGACTCTTCTTTTTGATGAAAATGAACAGTTATCTCTTCACACTCCTGATGCTCATGATCCGATAGCTCATGCGCATAGATTGCCATTGTTGGCAGGAAAATAATGAGTGTGAAAATTAACCTTAAAATTATCAAATGATTATTTGTTTTTGTTTAACTTGTGTATTGGTATCCCCATACGAGACAACATTTTCTTTTCAAAGTTCCAAAAAAATTGGAACTCTCCAAATAAAAACCCACAAATGACCAAAATGACCTGATAAATTGGAAAAATTAAAAGGATGCGTACAGGCCAATAAATCCAAAGATTAGTGTTATAGGGGGTGAGTCCAAACCAATGAGTGAGTGGCTCGGCAAGCAAGGCCGACAGACTTCCTGTGATGCCAAAAACAACTAAAATGATAAGCAAATGGAAGTTGGAACGAATCCCCCAACGTTGTTTTAATTTTTTCATGGGGTTACCCTAATATCGCATGAATCTGCTGTGCTAGTTCTGTACCGATGCGATCTTGTGCCTCTTTTGTCGCTGCTCCAATGTGTGGCGTCAGCGATACATTGGGATGCATCAATACTTTCATTGCAGGTTTTGGTTCGTTGACAAAAGTGTCCAAACCAGCAAAACTCAATTGGCCATTGTCAAGCGCATCCAATAGTGCTTCTTCATCGATCACACCACCTCGAGCAGCATTGATCAGTCCAGCACCTTTTTTCATCATTACAAATTCCTTTTTGCCAATCACTGGTTTGTCCTGCGCAGGAACGTGTAAACTGATAAAGTCAGCATCTTTTATTACAGTTTCAAAACTCGTCATCGGTATGCTGTAATCGACTGTTACGTTGTTACCCAAGGCTACTTTTAACGCTGCTATTTCCATAAAAGGGTCATGTGCAATCACATTCATACCAACGCCAAGTGCAATTTTTGCAGTTTCCTGTCCAATACGTCCAAAACCAATGATTCCCATAGTTTTGCCTCGCAATTCAGAGCCACCAGCGTAGTTTTTCTTTAGGACTTTAAACTTGGTATCTCCCTCCAAAGGCATCTGACGATTGGCATCAAACAAATAACGTACGCCACCATAGAGATGCGCAAACACCAATTCAGCAACGGATGATGATGAGGCTGCAGGGGTATTGATCACATGTAATCCCTTGTCGCGTGCATAGTCAACATCAATGTTGTCCATCCCAACACCACCACGCCCGATGATTTTTAAACTCGAGCATGTATCGATAAGGTCTTTGCGAACAGTCGTTGCGCTGCGAACCAGTAACACATCTATCTGATTCTCATTAATGTGATTGATCAGTTGCTCTTGCGCCACATTTGATGTGCTTACTTCATAACCATGTGATACTAAAGCTTCTACACCTGAAGGTGAAATGCCGTCGTTGGCTAGTATTTTTGCCATTGTCTTTTATTTATGCTGTTCGTTCTAATTCTTTCATTACATCAACCAAGGTCTGCACAGAGGCAATTGGCAGGGCATTGTACATCGACGCACGATAACCCCCAACAGATCGATGGCCATTGATGCCATTAATCAGTGCATCTGCACACATACTGTAAAAACGTTCTTTCAATTTGGCCTCTTCAAGGGTAAAGGTTGCGTTCATCGTGCTGCGATCTTCCTGCGCTGCAAAGCCTTTGAATAGTGGATTTCGATCGATTTCACCATACATCAAGTCTGCTTTGGCGTTGTTTTGAACCTCAATCGCTTTGATTCCTCCAAGATTTTTCAGCCACTCCAACGTTAGCATTGAAGTGTATACTGCAAACACAGGTGGGGTGTTGAACATACTCCCTTTGGAACTGTGAATTGCATAGTCAAGCATCGAAGGAATGCTGTGTGTGACTTTTCCCAAAACATCTTCTCTCACAACAACGAGTGTTGTCCCAGCTGGACCCATATTTTTTTGTGCGCCAGCATATAGTATGCCAAATTTTGAGAAGTCAAGCTCTCTAGAAAAAATATCAGAACTTGAATCACTGACCAAAACAGTGTCGGTGTCAGGGATGTTTTTTATTTGGGTTCCAAAAATGGTATTGTTGGTGGTGATGTGAAGATAGTCTGCATCTGTTGGAACGCTATATTCTTTGGGGATATAGTTAAAATTCGCATCAGCAGATGAGGCAACTTCAATAACCTCTCCCAAAATCTTTGCTTCTTTGATCGCTTTGGTTGACCATGTACCAGTGTTGAGATAGGCACCTTTTTTTTCCAATAAGTTATAGGCAGTTGCGATAAACTGAGAGCTCGCACCACCCTGTAAAAAGAGTGCTTTGTACCCTTTTTCAGTGAGTCCTAGGAGTTCCAATGCCAAGGCGCAGGCGTTTTCCATGATGTCGATAAAGGCAGCACTGCGATGAGAGATTTCGATTAAAGACAATCCAGAACCATCGAGTTCTTCTACTGCTCGGGCAGCTTGGTGCATCACTTCATCAGGTAAGATGCATGGCCCTGCACTAAAGTTATGTTTTTTCATAGCTTAAATTCTGTGCAAAGAAACAAAATCAGTTGAGCTTCTTTTAATGATATGGTTAATTTTTTTTTCAACTTTTTAACAACACTTCCATTGTATCAATGTTATCTGCATAATCGTTGAGTTGTGGACACTGTGCTTTGCCAGGCAAAACAGTGTTGTTGCCTGTTGTAGAAACAACGCACTGAATGTCCTCACGATTGGTTGAAATCAGCTGGTCAACCTCCGATCGTTCCTTATAATGACTGTAGTATAAGCAAGCAATTGGAGATGAAATTCGCTCATCCTCTTTTAAGATGACAAAGCCATTATCGAGGATCGCCTCCTGATTCATCAAAAAAATAGCCTTGTTGTAATCATAGTTGTT
>CAXGAP010000062.1:0-4615 GCA_964008075.1 uncultured Flavobacteriaceae bacterium | reverse complement strand
TTGCTATTAGATGAGTCGTCATTTCAAAATTCACAAATTATATAGAATAGTCTTCACTGTTTGGCGACACATTGCATGGATTGCTATCAGCACCAAATTCTGTTTTTGACCATTGCTCAGAACGTGTCGTAAGCCAGTCCTGTTGAGACGAATAGAAAGCCTGCAATAAAAATGCCAGCGTAGATCAGCATGATTCGCGTGTTCACCCGACGATTCTCGAACCGAAGTCATCAATAGCAACGGTCAATTCTCCACCCATGTGTTGCTGAGCACTAAGGAGAGCGAAGAACGGGTCTTATGATCAGATGTCTTTTTGGTTAGATGCAAAAATTACTATCTTTGATCAGCAGTTTGTTTCAGTGGCTCTCTAAAGCTCTGAAAGGTGGTGAAAGCTGGTTCCTGGTCATTGATGAGGCCGTTGCTGCTCAGGAAGACTTTGCGAATCAGCAAAGGCAACTTGAGCAGCGACGAGATCAATCGATTCGTCACGATAGATTTAATCGGCGCTACGAATCCCAGTGCTTTGTGTCATCAGATCGTCTGACATTTAATGAAATTTGGATGACGTTGAGTCCGATTTCTGTCTTTAAGTTTTTGCGATATGCCCTTAGCGATGTTGTCTAACCAGCTAATCCTGATTTTATTGTAAGTCTTTGCGTCTAAAATTATTACGAGTTGACCTCACTCTTGCGGTGATTTGAGATTTTATTGGCGCGACGATCAGCTGTTTAGAGCGCCTTGATTTTGCCCTCAGCTCTTGAGCCCGCTGTCGTCGTGGACTTTGTTGTGCTCCAGTTTTCGCTCTAAGTCCGATGCACGGAAAAGCCTTCTTCGTATGAATTCATGAAGTTCTATAATGACTGCACTTGAGCTTTGAACCATTAGCGACCTTTCTCCAAAGCGCATTCCTGCGCGTACCCTCCGACGCGGTTACATCAGTGAGTTCTTGAGTATGGCCAAAACTGTTCAACCACAGGGCTTTGCACCACAGGACATTGATGATTTAGACGGTTTTGATTATATGGATATTGCCTCGCGGGTTAAAAAATAAATAGTGTCATGACTTTAAAGCAGTCATTTCGCAGAATTTAATTGACTTGTTTGTATTAACTAAGGCTTGAACGAGGTTTTTAGTGCAGGATCGTCCATAAGCCCCACCTGCTGTGACCATCAGTACATTGCGTGAGTCGTTAGTTTGTCTAGTATAAACTTAGTTTATAAATGTCTTGATGCATTTTGCTACCCCTACTGACGAAAATATTGATCTTATTTGGACGCATATTGTTAAAGCTATGAGTAGTGGTTCGAAGCATCTTGTCTGCCCCAATGCTTCTAGCTTTGTCACAACTAAAGATGGTCTTGAATGTATAGTCCGTAGTGCTAGTGGAGTTTTACTGGCTAATTGTTATTCTGAAGACGATCGAATGGGTGGTCGTCGATGGACTATTAATCTTGTCAAATGAAGATATACGCTGAAATTTGCTCATTGTTTCGTTTGTGAGACCTAAGTCTGTCGGTCTTGTCTTTGCTTAAAGCTTAAAAATAGCTTGCTCTTGGTTGCGTCTGTTCCCACCGCTTTCGCTGAGTTTTAAATTTAACTTATTCAATAAAGCTAAACAGTTGATGTAACTATCTTAATTTAAGATAGTTATTCGTTTGTAATTGGCTTGTCAATTGCTTGTATCTTGAGATTCCTTTCGATCTGTTTATGAACTCTCGCGAGACAATGCCCTTTTATATGGGGAGATTTCAGCAGTGTCAGCAGTCAGAACAAGATCTTTGTGCTTTCCTTTCTAGGCTCAAGGATGATGCGACTCTTCAGCAAAAAATCGCTCAGGCGAATAATGAAGATCATGTCGTTGCGATTGCCTTGGCCGAGGGCTTTGTTCTCGATAAAGAAAAGTTTTGGTTATATGAATCCAAGCGATTCAAGAGATGTGTTGAGCGGCGTGGCTTCTATTCAAAACAATAATCGAATCTCTCTTTGAATACTTGTTTTGTTGACATCTAGAATTTGCCTTCTTGTGAGATTGCCTACGTTATTTTTGTTCAATGATTCAATCAGAGTTTGACAGCTTGTTCTGAACACTCTGATCATGCTAGATCTATGCGTGCAAACGTAATGATCGTACTTGATTGATTTTAATCAAGTGATTAGATTTTACGTGCTGCTCTTCTTGTCGTAGTGCGATCTCAGTGATTCAATCGATACATGTCTTTGCTAATTTGCGTTTGCTATTTTCCCTGATATGCAGCATTGTGCACAAGAGATTGCATTTATTATGATGTTTATGAAAAACACTATTCTGTCAATTGTTTTTATCTTTTGCTTATCTTTTTTTACTGTTGTTCCTTCTGTCGAATCGCTCGATCTTGAATTAAGCCAGCTTGACCTCGTGAAATGTGATACTGCTGATCCTGCCTCTAAACAGCCAAAAGGCTATCGTTCAGGGTGCTATATATTGGATGGGGAGATTAAAAGTACTGCTAAAAGTTTGATCAAGGATGTTGATGTTTTTGCGTTTATCTATGATGCTTCTGGCGAAGAAGTGCTGCCTAATCGTCCTAGAATAGGTTCTATTAATAATGTACCTGTAGGAACTAGCCAATTCTCTGTGCGTGTGCCAATTCCATCATTTGCAGTTCCTCCATTTACGATTAAAAAAGCAAAAGCTAAAGTCGCAATACCAGTTCCAACAATATCTAAGGATTCTTCTGATGAGGATATTCTACCTCTCGAACGTAGTATCGAAGGCTAATCCTGAAGATCGATCTTTGTCAATCAAACCTATCTCTGTTTGTTTAAATTAGGTCAGACCGCTGGATGGTTTTCCAGCGTTGAACCTTAAATTCTTGGGTTTCTGATTTTTTGTGTGCCTACAGCACAGCTCCTCTGCTGTTTCTTGATTGCAAATGTTTGCATATGGTGAACTTGCAGGTATCAAACCTTGGCTTAGTGCCTCGCGCTAGATAAGTGTTTTTACTTAGAGTGATCGGGTTGCATCAATAACGTGTTTGTTGCGCTTGGACTATTCCTTGCTTTTGGGGTTGGCTTGTTTGTGTTGTCATTGTTTGAGTGATCTCGATTGATTCATTGGCTTGTATGTCCTTGTGACTTGCGTGGGTTGTATTGATAGTGACAATTCAGATCCGTTCACAACTATCTTTTTTGTTGATTTTGTGCGATCCTGTTCAGGTCAATTTTTTTTCTTATGACTTTTTTGATGCATTGGTCTTTTAAGACTGGATACCATGAGATTGCAGCCAAGAAGTTTTTATCAACTGGTGCGCCTTTCCCAGCCTGTCAATCTTGGAAGCGCTTTCATGGCCCAGGTTCCGTCGAAGGTTGGATCTTAGTCGAGGCAGATAATGCTGATGCATGTTATGAACATGCTGCTGAATGGGCAGAATATCTTGATTGGGAAGTGACTCCTGTTCTGACTGATGATCAGGCTGGTCCTCTGATTGCTAAGGCATACAGCTAATCCTAGATTTTCTGCACAATGCTTCACTTGAATAGAGAGGAGCATTGTGTTTTCTAAATGCCCTGTTTGAGGGATCTAGTTACATAATTTGTCGATATTCCTATCTCCTATCCTGCTTCTTGCATATTCTTTTTCGACTATCTAATTTTTCGTTTTGTGATGCATCGACTCAATTTGTGAGTGATGATTGACTTGTTGTCGAACATTCTTCAATATGGCTGTCTATTTGGTTTTAGTTTTTGCCCGCATGACACTTAGTGAGTTTTGCCAGTGGCTGAAACCCGATCGATCGGTGCCATTGCCGACTTATTTTTAGTTTTTGTAGCATCTAACCCCTTCGCTTGAACTTGATGATTCTCAGCTCTGTTAAAAATGTTGAGATCTTCGCTTGCTTCTCGTTCACAATTAGTTTGCGACTTGGATAATCGCTGCTCTATCAGTCTTTATGGCTGTTTTGAGTATGATGCAGGTGGGCACCGGCATCTGGATTAAGGAGTTGTCGGGCTGACAACTCCTCAATCCGTTCTTGACTTCCTTCAAGATGTTTGGCTTCATGGTTTTGATTGTTGATCAATCAATTCCAACTCTTTTCGTTTTTAATCCATAGACTCGGCCTTTCAAGGTCGAGGTAAATTTCTTGGATTAATGACAAAGCACTTAATATCGCGCATGATTGATTTTGGTGACACAAATAGATGTTCTGAGATTGTTTTGTAAGACCATCCCTGTTGCCTTAGTGCCATAGCAATTCTCACGCGTTTACTTCGCCAACCCCCACTTGGCCCTAGTCGTCGAGATATTTGATTCGATGAACTCACTGACATTCTTGGATTATCAGATGTTCGATTATCGGCTTTTAATCGATCTTTCTGTGTCAGCAATGATTGTTCCCACGGTAGATTTTGAATCCTGTATTTCTACCTAGTTGCTTGCTTGCAAAGTTGATGCTGTTTTTTGATCTATTTTTTATATTCCATACATCTTTCTTGTCTTATTTGTTTTAACTTGGCGTGTGCATTTTGCCACTCCTGGTCTTTGCTGCTTGTGCTCCAATGGCCATCATTCAGATTTGGTTCACATCAATTTTTGACCTCTCATTGTCATTGAAGCTGTTTAAATTCTTCATCATT
>CAXGAP010000061.1:0-5090 GCA_964008075.1 uncultured Flavobacteriaceae bacterium | reverse complement strand
TATGTTCTTTTTGTCTTTTTTATCATGATTAATAAACGACTTTTGGTCAAAAACTTATTAGCGCACAACGATGAGAATAGCTTTTATGATAAAAAGCTTCAACTCAATCTTATTAACAAAGAGGGGAAAGCAAAATTTCTGAAACACATCTGTGCTCTGTCCAACTCTAACCCCAAAAACAACTCTTATATCGTTATAGGAATCATGGATCATGAAAATGAAATCGTAGGGGTCGATTTTTTTGATGATGCCAAACTCCAAAACCTTGTTAATGCCTATCTCGACAACCCTCCATTGGTTCTTTATGAAAATATCCACTTTCCACACTTACCCGAAGGTAAGGTCGTTGGGTTGGTAACCATCAAGCCTACAGAATCATTAACCACCCTTCGAAAAAACATCTGGAAATACTATGGTGGGTCTGTATTTTTTAGAGAGGGAAGCACCTCTAATCCAAGAGCATTTGATGTCGATATTAAAGACATTAATTCTAGGGTTGTGACTGAAATCGAAAAACATGCACAAAACAATATCGAACTCACCCTTGATGGCGTGGTCGATTTTGTGCAACGACATCACAAAAGCCTCAACCCACAATACAAAGTTTTTAAAGAATCATTTATCGTGTGTTGGGCTGGCATAGAAAAAAAAGTGAAAGACAAATGCTACTATTCTCGTGTGGATATTGAATTGGTCAATGAACATGTAAAACTGTTTTATTCGACTTATGACGAAATTGAAATCCAATTTGACATAAATCATTTTCGTTTGATTGAGTATGTCAAACTGGGGTTGAATAATGTCGACAAGTATTATCCTTTGGAGCAAATTGAGTTGCATTTTGATGACAATGGGAGCTATCATATGAGCACTGATTTTTTGTTCGAACCACCTGTTTTTGAGAAAAAACTCCTACACCATATTATGAATAGCCAAAAAACGATTTCAGAAAGACTTATTGCAAAAAAGAGCCTGACAACAGCTCAAAACAAAGAAGTTGAAACCCTATCGCCAACCCTAATGCTTTGCTATCTCAATGGTTTTGAAGAAGCAAAATCGCTGCTGTTTGCGATTCAAAATCCTCTTCGAGACTACAGCAGTATTGCTTATCAAAGTCATAAGGACTCTATGCGAATTCTACGAAAAATCAAATATCATTAAGCGCAGTGGAAGTAAACTAATTATCAGCGTTTTGATAAAAAAATGCAGCGACTTCTTTTGGTACCAGGTGATTGATCTCGTCTTGGCGCTCGACTTTTTGTCTAATCATTGTTGCAGAAATCGAAATCATTGGGCTATCCAACAAAACAATGTTGGCGCTGGCAGGAGGTAATTGCCAGCCCTCTCTTGGATAAATCGTCAAATGATGAGATAACATTTCAGTTGCTCCTTGCCAGTTTTTCATTTGATGATAAATGTCGGCTCCCATCAATAGCGTATGTGTGTTTGCCAAAGGGTTTATACCTAAATGGTGCAGCGTATGAATCGTATAATTTGGTCGTGGTAAGTGGAACTCGATGTCATTGCAACTCATCTTATCTTCATTGGAAAGAACAGACAAAACCAAGCCCAAACGTTGCTTCTCTGGGAGTAAATCAACATCTCGTTTAAAAGGGTTTTTGGGGCTGACAATAAAATCAACTTCCCGCGCTATTCCTGTTTCGATCGCTGCTTTGGCTACATTTAGGTGCCCAAAGTGGACGGGGTTGAAGCTGCCAAAAAATAAGGCTGTTTTTTTCATCGGTCAATAAATCGAGTTACCAACGTTAGTAGTTCTTGCTCAGCCTTATTGAGGTCATCGTTGTGAATAATGTGGTCGAATTTTGAAGCTGATTTCATTTCATTTTTTGCCTTGCTCAAACGCATTTTCAAACTCTCTGTCGATTCTGTATCGCGATTGGTCAATCGCTCTTTGAGTTCTTCCAAACTTGGCGGCATTATAAAAATTGTGATGGTTTGATCTGGATATTGATTGTTGATCTGCAACCCCCCCTTAACATCAATGTCAAAAATGACATGTTTTCCTTCACTCCATAGTCGTTCCACTTCGGCTCGTAAGGTGCCATAAAGAACTCCTGGATAAACCTCTTCATGCTCCAAAAAAGATCCTTGATCAATCTGCTCTTGAAAAGACTGTGGATTAATAAAAAAATAATCCACTCCATCTTTTTCGTTTGCTCTTGGTTCACGAGAAGTTGCCGAAATCGAAAAAGCCAACTGGAGAGATGTGTTTTGAAGCAATCTTTTTGCCAAGGTTGTTTTTCCACTTCCTGATGGGGCAGATAAAACAACACATTTTCCTTTTGTCATTTAAATGATATTGAACAGCTGTTCCTTGATTCGCTCAAGAGCATCTTTCATTTGAACAATTTCTTTTTGTAGGTAGGCATTGTTTGCTTTGGAGCCTATTGTGTTGATTTCACGACCCATTTCTTGACTGATAAAACCAAGTTTTTTTCCTTTCGTAAAAGTGTCGCTTTTCATCACATCACTAAAATATAACAGGTGCTGTCGTAAACGAACAATCTCTTCATTGATATCTAGTTTTTCAAGGTAATAAATCAGTTCCTGTTCAAGTCGGTTTTGGTCAATCTCTACTGCCAAACCTTTGAGTTGTTCAAGCAATTTTGATCGTATTTGTTGGGTTCGCTCACCTTTTTTACGATCGACTTTATCAAGTCCTTTTTCAATCGATTCAATTTGGGTGGTGAGATCTTTGGCCATCGCTTGTCCCTCAGTTGTTTGGTGGCTGATCAACTGATCTGCCGCTTGGCGTACCAATGAAAACACCTCTTTTTTCTGTGCTTCATCTGGTAAAGCTTCAGGCGACTGAATGGCATCTGGCAAACGAATGGAAATCGAGAGTAGTTCTGCAGGGGTTGCATCAGCAATTTCTCCCAGCTGATTAATGTATGCAGAAATAACATCTTTATTGAGCTCGGCAGTAGCCTTTGATCCTTGCTGCTTCACAGAGAGGTTAATATCCACTTTCCCTCGTAGTAGTTGTGGTTTGATGATACTTCGAAGTTCATCCTCCAAGGAACGAAAGCTGTATGGAAGCCGAAGATTGAGCTCCAGATTTTTGTTATTGAGAGATCGAACCTCCACCGTCATGGTAATCTCATCGGATTCGAATATGGACCGGCCAAATCCAGTCATTGAGCGTATCATAGTCTCACTTTGAGCAAAGGTACGAAATCAAGATGTTTTATGATAAATACTCCATCCAAACAAGATGGGCTGTAAGGGGTGATATCATCATAACTGTTGAGCGACAACACCTAATCATGTCTATCATATCTTTTGTTGATAACCCCCCCCCCTCTACAGAAACTGACTCACTCGAGATTGGGCTTTATTTGTTGGAAGAAAAAAATTAATGATCAAAAAGCGCTTTAAGTTCTGTCGCCTCGCCAGGAGATAGTTTTTTTGCCAAAATCAAACTGAGTTGACGGCGACGTAACGCAGCGTCATAACGTGCTTTTTCAAGTTCTGTTTTAGGTGCTACAGGTGGTACTGCTGTTGGCTTGCCTGAATCATCAACAGCCACAAACGTATAAATCGCTTCATTGGCTTTTTCTCTCAAATCCGATGATCCTCTGGGTTCGATCCACACATCGATAAATACTTCCATTGAGGTGCTAAAAGAGCGAGACACTTTAGCTTCTAAAGTCAAAACACTTCCCAATGGAACTGGTTTACTAAAATGAACATGATTGACTGAAGCTGTTACAACAACATTTCCTGCGTGTCTTTCTGCAGCAATACAAGCTGCTCTATCCATTCGAGACAACAGCTCTCCTCCAAAAAGATTTCCCAAAGGGTTGGTGTCGCTAGGAAGCACCAAATCTGTAAGAACAGTTTTGGATGCAGCGGGGTTTTTGGGGTTCATCTGTTATCGTTTTAACATCCAAGCATCCGAAATCTCGGTGCGTTGCACTTGGCGTAGCAGTTCAATTGCTTCTTTTCGATCTGCACGGCTATCAAAAGAAACCATGTGAAGACCAAAAGAATTGGGTGTCAATTTTTGAGCTGAGATAAATCCTTTTTGTTGCAATTTTATTAAAAACCGATCAGCATTTGACTCAACGGCAAAGGCTCCACCAATAATATGGTATGCCTCTTTAGGCACTGTGTTGATGGATAGTTTTGGCAGCTCCCCCAAATCAAAAACAGCTTGTAGAACTTCTTGTTTAGCCTCTTCTCTCAGTTGGGTTTCTTGCGCTAGCTGCTGATTGAAATTGTAATCCTCATAGGCCATGTATCCAAAATAACCAATAACTGCTGCCGCTGCTGCTGCAACATGGAGCAAAGGGTTTTTGTTTTTACCTTGCTTTTCAGCTTGTTTTTGATTGTTTTGATCATTAAAATCGATCACTTTTGGTATGCCTTTCAAAATCTTAGCTCGGTCAATTTTTTGGGCTTTAACAGGGCGTAAACCAAATGACTCTGCCAAATGATTGTGGTCTGTAGAAGGCACAAAAACCACATTTTCTTCATTGTTGAAATGTAATTTTCCAATTCGATCCAACTCAATTGTTTTTCCGTCATGAAGCATCGACTTCCAACGAACGACCTCTTTATGAACAAGGCGAACTGCTTGCTCGTAGCTTGTTTGCTGCTCGATTGCAATTGCATTGGCCAACAAGCCGTCATTGGATTGAAGCTGTGAATTGAAAGAAATTGTTTTCGTTGGTGGATAAATCGTTTCACTTTCTGTATCCAAGGTAGCAGGTGAATGTGTTCCCAAGAACGCACCAAAGCCAGGCACTGTTACACAATCATATCGATAAAGTAAATAACTAATGTGTTTGGATAATTGCATATACCAAATTTATTGCTTTTTTTAAAATATTGTGCTATAAAGTAGTTACTATTTTCTTGTTTGGATTTATAAATTAATAGCTTGATTATCAAATTAATAACTTGCTTTATTGAAAATAAGGATTTGTAAATTTTTACCCTCTTTTTTTAATATTCTGAAATATTTTAAGCTCCTAAGTGTCTGATAAAGAATAATTTGTAAATTGGAGCATGAAAACACATTTACTCTCTTTAGTTGGACTCTTTGTTTGTCCTTTTTTGTTTAG
>CAXGAP010000060.1:0-5095 GCA_964008075.1 uncultured Flavobacteriaceae bacterium | reverse complement strand
GGTTTTATACAAACTTGATATATTTGTGAAATGAAGCTAGCACATCGACTTCGCCATCAACTCGAACGTCATGGTTTTGAAGTCTGTTCTCGACTTGCAGATCGATTAGGTATGCGTGCAAGACCAGTGCGTTTATTTTTTATCTATATTAGCTTTTTCTCTTTGGGATTTGGATTTGCAGTTTATTTGGTCCTTGCTTTTTGGCTTCGTCTCAAAGATTTAATTTACACCAAAAGAACTTCAGTTTTTGATTTATAACCATTCCCTATGAAACGCATCATTTCAACTCTTATTTTCCTATTTGTATCTAGTTTTTCCTTTGCACAAGATACTGGTCTTGATGACCGAATCAATGAGGCATTTACACCTATAGCAGATTGGTGGGGCGCTGTTGTTTTGCATAATTTTCCAGGTACATCTATTCCTACGATTATTCTCTTGCTTGTTGGTGGAGCTTTGTTTTTCACGATTTATTTTGGATTTATCAACGTCCGTCGTTTTCCTTTAGCGATCAACGTTGTAAGTGGAAAATTTGATCATGTCGATCATCACGAAGTCGATAAAAAAGCAGATGTGAATGTCGCCGATGGGGATGCTGTTGATACGATTAAAGATGAGAACCAAGATGGAGAGGTTAGCCATTTTCAGGCCCTTGCCACTGCTGTCTCTGGCACAGTCGGAAATGGAAATATCGCAGGGGTTGCACTTGCCATTGCCATTGGAGGTCCTGGCGCTACATTCTGGATGATTCTTTGTGGACTGATAGGAATGTCAACAAAGTTTGTTGAGTGTACCTTGGGTGTCAAATACCGAGATGTTGGAGAAGATGGAACTGTTTATGGAGGCCCAATGTACTATTTGACAAAAGGTCTTAAAGATAGAGGATTTGCGCGTTTGGGCCGATTTCTTGCTGTCACTTTTGCCATACTTTGTATTGGTGCCTCTTTTGGAGGTGGAAACGCCGCTCAGTCAAACCAAGCTGCAATGCAGTTAGTGAGCTCATTTGGTATGGAAGGTGGGAGCGCACGAACAATCATTGGCATCTTGATGATGATTTTTGTTGGGATCATTATCATTGGTGGGATTAAAAGAATTGCCTCTGTTACAGAAAAAATAGTTCCTTTCATGGCATTGCTTTATGTGGGGGCTTGTTTGTATATTATATTCACAAACCTTTCATTTGTCGACAATGCTTTCGCAATGATTTTCACACAAGCTTTCAATCCCCAAGCAGGGTTGGGAGGGCTTTTGGGAGTGCTGATCACTGGATTTAGAAGAGCTGCATTTTCCAATGAAGCAGGTGCTGGTTCAGCATCAATTGCACACTCTGCTGTGAAAACCAAATATGCAGCATCAGAAGGACTGGTTGCTTTGCTCGAACCTTTTATTGATACAGTTGTAATTTGTACAATGACTGCATTGGTCATTATTATATTTAATGGCGACCAAACCATATTTAGTTATGGAGGTGAAAACGGTATTGTAATGATTGATGGGGTTAGAGCTGAAGGTGCTGCAATTACTGCCGCTGCATTTGCAAATTACATTTCTTTTTCTGGCCCATTTTTAACAATTGCAGTCGTATTGTTTGCAATTTCAACCATGATTTCGTGGTCATATTATGGTCTGCAATCTTGGATGTTTGTGTTTGGGAAAAGTAAAATTTCAGATTATACCTATAAGATATTATTCCTGTTATTTATCGTTATTGGAGCTGCTGGTGACATGTCTGCTGTTTGGACTTTTTCAGATGCCATGATTCTTGCGCTTGTTTTTCCAAATATGATAGGTTTGTTTTTCCTATTTCCAAAAGTCAAAGAGGAATTACAGAGATACCTCAAAGCTGTTCGTGCTTAAACACAAATTACTTACCGTATGCCCCAATTTTCGCAATGAACACGTCCACAAAGACGTGGACTTCTCTTTTTAATACTGCTATTTATTGTTGGACACCTGATACTTTTTTTGCCAATCAAAACCAACAACATTCAATAGCTATTAGTTCATTACCAGATCACTTGATTGCTAAGTGTGACTCTCTTTTAGCGCAACTGCAAAACAATGATACCATCTACCCCTTCAACCCCAATCGGCTGTCATCTTGACTGGCCTATCGTTTGGAATTACCAAAATCAATTGTTGACTCTATACAATCACGTGTGAGGAATTGCATCTATTTTCAAACAGCAAAAGAATTTAAAGAATATGTCGGTACGGTGGATAAGAAATTTCAAGAAATCAAGCATCTAATCCAATTCCCAAGTCCCCAAATACAATTAAAGTCAAATGCTCATAAAACTAAAACAAAAACAACTCAATACTGCCACAGCAGAAGACCTCGAATCAGTCTTTGGTATTGGTCCCACATTGGCAGATAGAATACTTACGACTCGCCAATCTTTACAAGGATTTTTGGTTAAAGACTAAGTCGGAGATATTTGGGGCATCGATCGTGGTACATTAACAAACCTTCGGAAGTCATTTGCCCTTGACTCTATACCCAATCATTCAATCGATATCAATACAGCTACGATTTCAGAGTTGGGAGCAAATCATTATATCAGTTATAGTTTGGCGAGTCGGATTGTGGCTTATCGTACCAATAGTTAAAACGAAATCAACTGGGATGCCATTGCCAATAAATTTGAATTAGATTCGATACACATTGCAAGAATTGCGTTATATTTGAAATAAAAATTTGCTTGAATGGATACATCTGTTTCACCTCATGATATGATCGTACAGACTACAGAAACAAAACAACTTGTCGCAGATTCGGCACGCGATTTTGCACATCAATTTATAAAACCTCATGTAATGGATTGGGATGAAGCCCAGCACTTTCCTGTCGAGGTGATGAAGCAAGCGGGTTCATATGGTTTTCTCGGAATGCTTGTTCCAGAAGAGTATGGAGGATCAGGACTTGGATACCACGAATACGTGGCAATGGTGCAAGAGATTTCCAAAGTTGACCCATCGATTGGATTGTCTATTGCAGCACATAATTCATTGTGTACAAATCATATTTTAAAATTTGGATCAGAGTCTCAAAAATCTCGTTGGTTGCCCAAATTGGCATCTGGTGAGTGGATTGGCGCTTGGGGTTTAACAGAGCACAATACAGGTTCTGATGCTGGTGGGATGAACTCAACTGCAGTTCAGGATGGAGATCATTGGGTGCTGAATGGTACAAAAAACTTTATCACACATGGCATCTCTGCTGATGTGGCCGTAGTGATTTTTAGAACAGGTGAAAAAGGTGATAGTCATGGCATGACTGCCTTTGTGATTGAACGTGGAACACCTGGACTTTCATCTGGTAAGAAAGAAGATAAACTCGGTATGCGTGCGTCAGAAACTTCTGAGCTGATTTTTGATCAGTGTAGGGTTCCTGATGAAAACCGACTTGGAGAATTGGGAGAAGGTTTTATCCAGTCTATGAAAATACTTGATGGCGGGCGTATTTCAATTGCTGCTCTTTCACTTGGGATTGCACGGGGTGCTTATGAAGCAGCTCTTCAATATTCTAAAGAGCGTGTTCAGTTTGGCAAACCGATCAGCAGCTTTCAAGGCATTTCTTTCAAACTCGCTGAAATGGCAACACAAATCGAGGCAGCTGAACTGCTAACCCAAAACGCAAGTCAACTAATCAATCAAGGCAAGAAGATGACAAAAGAAAGCGCCATTTGTAAGCTGTTTGCATCCGAGGCCTGCGTGAGCATTGCCAATGAAGCAGTGCAGATTTTTGGAGGATATGGTTACTCCAAAGAATTTCCAGTCGAGAAATTTTATCGCGATTCAAAACTCTGTACAATCGGAGAGGGAACCTCTGAGATTCAGAAAGTTGTGATTGCCAAGCAAATTTTAAAATAAACCGTTGTCAACTTGCAAATTAAACTTATATTTGCAGCCAACATTAAAGGAAGGAGGTCGTAGTTTATGTTAATAATACCAATCAAAGACGGAGAAAATATCGATCGCGCGCTCAAGCGTTTCAAAAGAAAATTTGATCGTACAGGAAAGATGCGCCAACTACGTGAACGCAAGACTTTTACGAAGCCTTCTGTTGCTCGTCGTGCTGTGATTCAAAAAGCACAATACATTCAAAAGCTTCGCGATAAAGAGGAAATATAAACCTGCAATTAAAGGACAAAAACATTGCACCGAACATGAGTTTTTATTAACTTGTGTTCGGTGTCTTAGTTTTTGCCTATGTCTCTTCCAAATTTTATCGAATATATTTCATCGGAAAAACGATATTCCTCACACACCCAAAATGCATATCAAAAAGATTTAGAAGAATTTTCCAACTATTGCAAGTCCCATTATCAACTCAACAGTCTCTCGTCTGTTGCGTATGTTATGATTAGGGAATGGATTGTTCACTTATCATCCTCAGGTCTAAAAAATCAAAGCATCAATAGAAAATGCTCATCCCTAAAAAGCTATTTTAATTTTTTACAAAAATTGGGAGAAATCGATCAGAACCCCATGCAGTTTCATCGTCAATTAAAAGCATCACCAAAACTGGTTGTTCCTTTGACTGAATCAGAATTTCGCATGGTGATTGAAATGTATGACAACTCCCATTTTGAAGGTGCTCGTGATGCGCTCATTTTAGAATTGCTGTACACCACTGGCATGCGACGTGCAGAGTTGCTTTCACTCACACTCGATGCCATCGACAGAAACAACCAACAGTTAAAAGTGGTTGGTAAGCGAAACAAAACGAGAATTATACCACTGTTGGCAAAAGTCATTTCTCAAATCGATATTTATTTGTCTTATCGCAATCTTATCGACCAAGATAAGCCGAGCGATTGGTTGCTCATCAACGCCAAAGGCAAAGCACTGAAGCCAGCAGACATATATAAGTGTGTGACGAACTACCTCTCCAAAGTATCGACAAAAGAGAAAATCAGTCCTCACGTATTGCGACACACATTTGCAACGCACTTGCTCAATCGTGGTGCTGACATCAACAGTATTAAAGAAATTTTGGGACATAAAAGCTTGTCTTCGACTCAAATCTATGCCAAAGTTCAACTCCCCAAAATGAAAAAGGATTATTTAACCGCCCATCCACGCGCCTAAT
>CAXGAP010000059.1:0-5164 GCA_964008075.1 uncultured Flavobacteriaceae bacterium | reverse complement strand
CTCTGCAAGCATTTGGTGGGAGAGAACAAGCAGCTATTTGTGGAGCTATTTTAGCTGCAAGAAATGCACGTATCCCTGTTCTACTTGATGGTTTTATTTGTGCTGCAGCTGCGGCTCCTTTATTTGGTACATCACGCGGTAGTCTTGATCACTGTTTAATTGGGCATTTATCTGTAGAGCCAGGACACAAACTTCTTTTGGAAGCAATGGAAAAATCTGCAATACTTGATTTGAATATGAGACTGGGAGAGGGCACAGGAGCGGCTTTAGCTTTGTCAATAATTCGTGGAGCTGTTGCTTGCCATAATAATATGGCAACTTTCGATTCTGCAGGAGTTTCGAGTAAATGAATTGGGTGCGTCACCGTCTGCAAGAAGGGCAGTTAGCGTTCATGCTTCTTACTCGCCTACCAGCTGGAAATTTAGGCTTAAATGTCCCAAAATTAGCATCTGCCGTTTGGTGCTTTCCAATTGTAGGTATTCCCATTGGTTTGCTCGTTGGCCTTGCATACATTGGAACTTACAATTTGGGAGTTTTGCCGATTTTAGCTTCAATTTTGGCATTTTCTATAGGCACTCTCGTTACAGGAGCAATGCACGAAGATGGGCTTGCTGATTGTGCCGACGGATTTGGTGGTGGCCAAAACAAGCAAACAAAACTTGAGATTATGAGGGATAGTCGAATAGGAAGCTTTGGAGTTTTAGCATTAATTTTTTTAATCTTTACAAGAATAGTGTCCCTATCAAATCTACCACCCCACCAAGAAGTGCTGTTTGCTATTATTGCATTGGCCATGATCAGTCGACTTGTTATGGTTTGTTATCTAGCTTTCCTAGCGCCAGCTCGAGATGAAGGATTAGGTAGAGATGCTGGTGAGCCTTCGATCATATCATTAGTAGCTGCAGCAGTGATTTGTATTCCTATTGTGGCTCTATGTGGCCTATATATGATTACTTGCATTGCCATTATGATGCTAATTGCTGGTATATTTGGGTGGCATGTAAAATCTCAAATTGGAGGGCAGACCGGTGATACCTGTGGGGCAGCACAATTAATCACTGAAACAGCGGGTTACATTTTTCTGGTAACTTTTTTAAATATTTGATTCTACTATGCTCATTGGATACGAGCCTTCAACTAAGTACTACCTTTAAAAAAACTATTTTTATTAATTTAAAGTTTGACAGAATCTAATTTTTTTAGTTTCGAGATATTTGATGGTACTCAGCGCGATTTAGCAATGAGTTGAAAATGGGAATTTGGTGCGAGAAATATTACTCAAATCCAAAACTGCCCCCGCAACTGTAGGTGAGAAAGTATCCGTTAAAACCACTGGATTTATTTATCTGGGAAGGAACGGCTAACGAATACTCATAAGTCAGGAGACCTGCCATCAACAGCATTTTTGATGCTGTCCTTTTAATATAACGCAGGCGGGGTGCCTGGTCTGGAGCACAAAATGGAATATAAAATAGTTTCCTACGAGTTAGTTCTTGCTGCTGCACGCGCCCAATTAGTGGAGAGCAAGCCAGAAAATTTTTCAATATAAATTAGAATTTGTCGATTTAGATCCAACGCTTTGGCTGGGAAAAGACAAAAAAGAGATCTTTACTTTCACTAAATACCAATCTGAATAAACAATGTTATAACATAACAAAAAGAATTTATATGAAAGCAGCTCAACTTTCGGTCGAAAACATTTCATGGTCTCCGAAACCTAAATCAAGTAACTTGTTATTTTCTACCACCTTCAAGCTTGAAGCTGGTGGTATACTAGGAATTGTTGGTCCAAATGGAGCTGGAAAGACTACTTTGCTTCGTTTGCTCTATCGCTTTCACAAACCAATCACCGGCTCTGTTAAAATCGATGGCAAAGATATTTGGAAATTATCTGCTCGCGAAACGGCAAAGCAAATAGCTGCAGTTTTGCAAGAACAACCGAGCGATTTTGCATTAACAGTTCGAGAAATTGTGTCTTTAGGACGAACCCCTTTTCATCATGGTTTTGGTTCAAATCGAGGTGAAATTGACGAGGTAATAATCGAAAAAGCCATTAAATTTTTAGAGTTACAAGAGTTAACCAACCGATATCTAGGCACCTTGTCTGGTGGAGAAAGACAACGAGTAATGGTAGCTCGAGCACTGGCCCAAGAACCGAAACTCTTAATTCTTGATGAACCAACAAACCACTTGGATATAAAGCATCAGCTTGAAGTGCTAGACTTAATACGAAACCTGTCTATCACAATAGTAACCTCCTTACATGACTTGAATCTTGCGACAAGTGTTTGTGATCAAATTCTCCTTCTCAAATGTGGACAGACAATTGGATATGGCAAAGCCCGTGACGTGCTTACTGAAAAAGCCGTTTCTGATGCATTTCAAGTGGAGGCCCATAAAGAAGTCTTACAACCAAGCAATACTGAATTTTTGACATTTCATCTAAATAAAAAGGGAAATTAATTGTGAAACAAATACTATCTTTTGTAGCTGCGGTTAGCATAATTGGGGGCACAGCTTTAGCTCAAACTACTGTGGAAAGTTGCAACAGAATAGTCTCGTTTGATGCTCCACCAAAGCGTGCAATTTCAAACGATGTAAATCTTACTGAAATGATGCTGGTACTGGGTCTTGCAGACCACATGGTTGGCTATACCGGTATCTCTGGCTGGAAAACACTCGATGAGGAAATGCGAGCAAACGTAAAACAGCTTCCTGAACTATCATCCAAATACCCAACAAAGGAAGTTATAGTGGGTGCTAACGCAGATTTCTTTTTTGCTGGCTGGAACTACGGGATGAAAGTTGGTGGCGAGGTTACACCAGAGACTTTGGAACCTTTTGGTGTAAAAGTTTACGAATTGACCGAATCTTGCACGCATATAATGAAAAAAGGAAAAGCAAGCATAGATGATATGTATGCAGATCTGCTTAATCTTGGCAGCATTTTTAATGTTGAAGATAGGGCGAAAAACTTAGTCAATGATTACAAAGCAGAACTGAAATCATTTAAAAGTAATTTGGAAACTGGCGAACCAGTGCGCGCATTCGTATATGATAGTGGTGAAGACACTCCCTTTACTGCAGGCCTCTACGCGATGCCAACAGCATTGATTGAAGCCGCTGGTGGCGTCAATGTCATGAATGGCTTTGAAAAAAGTTGGGGAACAGTTACTTGGGAAGAAGTGGTGGCACAGAACCCAGAAGTAATTATCATCGTTAACTATGGTAGCGTAACTGCAGAACAAAAACGCGCCTTTATGATGTCAAATCCTGCATTTTCAAACATAGAAGCAGTTAAGAATGATCGTTTTGTAACTTTAGAATATGTTGAGGCTACACCTGGGCCACGTAACATTAAAGCAATAAAGACCCTCGCAAAAGCATTCTGGGGTAAATAAATACTATGAGTGAGATTAGTGGCCAGAACCTAAAACTAAATAGCTTGAGCCCTATGATGATTTTATCTCTATTTGGTTTTGGGGTTTTATTGGTCTCACTCTCAATTGCAATTTCGGTTGGAGCTGTGCCGGTATCACTTAAGACTGTCCTTGGTGTATTGATTAACAAGTTCATACCAAATTTTGTTGAACCTACTTGGTCGATGGGGCACGAGGCAATTATATGGGAAATTCGCTTTCCACGCGCTATACTGGCCGCAACTGTGGGTTCTGGCTTGGCGGTTGTTGGGGCTAGTTTACAAGCAGTGACTAGGAACCATTTAGCTGACCCACACTTGCTAGGGATATCATCAGGTGGAGCATTTGGAGCAATTTTAGCATTGCTGCACACCGGGCTATTTCTTGGTTTGCTGACTGTGCCATTGCTAGCTTTCGGAGGGGCCTTGGTGGCAACAATAATTGTTCTGGGTGTATCTCGCGTTGCTGACGCAACAAGTGCAGATAGGCTTATCTTAGCTGGCGTCGCTGTTTCTTTTATTATCATGGCAGCAGCTAATGCCTTAATTTTTTTGGGTGACCCACGTGCAACTCATACAGTAGTGTTTTGGATGTTAGGAGGATTAGGTCTCGCACAGTGGAGCCAACTGATTTATCCAATCTCAGTACTGGTTGTTTGCTGTCTATGGCTGTTTACTAAAACTAAAGAACTCAATGCAATGACTATTGGTGATGAAACGGCGTCAACTCTTGGTATAGCCGTTCGTGAATTTCGGCTATCTGTTTTTGTTATTGGGGCATTGATAACGGGTGCAATGGTCGCATTTTCAGGGATTATTGGTTTCGTAGGACTAATGATACCCCACATAGTCAGGTTAGTTGTGGGAGGCGATTACAAACGGGTCCTGATAGGTTCTGCCATAGCAGGTGCAATTTTCCTACTTTGGGCGGATATTGTCGCAAGAACAATTATGGCTCCAGAAGACTTACCCATTGGTATTGTCACCGGGATAATTGGTGGAATATTTTTTGTTTGGTTATTACGCAGAAACAGCATCAATAAACTGTAAATATTGTATTTATTCCAGTTTCAAATCCCATAATAAGCCTAAAAATTTTAACGCTGACTTAAATTTCTCAAAACCAGCGATAAGCAGTTTTAAGAAAAGTCCCTTGGCAAATACCTTTCATTGTGCTTGTTTGTATTCTTAATATTTTGAACAGGGGGTAAATAATGAAAAAGGTGTTCAAATTTCCAATAATAATATCCGCATTGTTTTCAGTTATTGCAGGAACTGCAATAGCTGAAACAAAAATCGGAATGATAACAACACTTTCTGGAGGTGGCGCCGGCTTAGGTGTTGATGTGAGAGATGGCTTTATGCTTGCAATCAATCAATCAGGACGATCCGATATAAAGGTAATTATTGAAGACGACCAGCGAAAGCCAGATGTGGCGGTTAAACTAGCCGATAAAATGGTTCAGTCTGAAAAAGTAGACATACTGACCGGGATTATATGGTCAAATTTAGCCATGGCGGTTGTTCCGTCGGTAACAGCTCAGGGTAAATTTTACCTATCGCCAAACGCTGGCCCATCAGCACTTGCTGGCAAGGGTTGTCATGAAAATTATTTCAACGTCGCCTGGCAAAATGATAATCTTTACGAGGCCGCCGGCGCATACGCAAACTCTGCTGGTGTTGGAAATTCTTTTGTTTTGGCGCCAAATTATCCAGCTGGTAAAGATGCAATTGTTGGCTACAAAC
>CAXGAP010000058.1:0-5340 GCA_964008075.1 uncultured Flavobacteriaceae bacterium | reverse complement strand
CCCAAAAATAGGAATATATTTCTGCCTATTGACTTATAAGCCAATCTATAATTACATTTGACAATGGATAATTTGCGAAAAATCATACATGTTGACATGGATGCTTTTTTTGCCTCTGTAGAACAACTCGACAATCCTGAACTTCAAAACAAACCCCTTGCTGTTGGTGGAGGCTCGAAGAGAGGTGTGGTGGCAGCAGCAAGTTATGAGGCCCGAAAATTTGGCGTCAGGAGCGCAATGTCTGGTGAAGTTGCTCGCAGACTGTGTTCCGAATTGATTTTTGTAAAACCTAGATTCGCCAGGTATAAAGAAATTTCTAAGGTTGTGCGCTCTGTTTTTTTCAGCTATACAGATTTGGTAGAGGCACTGTCTCTTGATGAGGCTTATTTAGACGTTACCAACAACAAAAAAGGAAACCCATCAGCAACGCTGATTGCGCAAAACATACGCAAAACAATTTTTGAGCTTACTGGATTAACGGCATCTGCTGGAATTTCAACGAACAAGTTTTTAGCAAAAATCGCAAGTGATTACAATAAACCCAATGGTCAAAAAACCATACCCCCAGAAAAAGCGCTGTCATTTATCGCAGATCTAGATGTTCGAAAGTTTCATGGGGTTGGCAAGGTGATTGCAGATAAAATGTATCGGTTGGGGTGGTATACAGGTAAAGATTTACGAAACCAAAGCCTGTCGAGTTTAGAAAAACATTTTGGCAAGCAAGGTCAATTCTACTACAACGTCGTTAGAGGGATACACCTGAGTCCTGTGCGCACAAAACGACAGCAAAAATCAGTAGGAGCTGAGCGAACCTTTGAGAGCAATATTTCAAGCGAAGTTTTTATGATCACACACCTTGAAAACATTGCAGAAGCATTAAAAGCTAGGTTGGAAAAATCGAAAATAAGCGGAAAAACAATTACTCTAAAAATTAAGTACAGCGATTTTGTAACTCAAACAAGATCTAAAACAACACCTTATTATACGTCAGACATATCATTGATTTTGGAAGTAGCGAAAGAACTGCTATTTCAAGACCACCTTAAAAACTCTGTTCGATTGTTGGGGATTTCGCTTAGCAATTTTAAAAACCCCACTAAAAAGAAAAAAGTAGAGGCGCAACTAAAGCTATCGTTCTAATTAATCTTTAATAACGGAAACACGTAAAGTGTTGACCATCCCTTTCTTCGCTACAGGCATTGCCAACAGATTCACAAGTGTGTCACCTGTTTTGACATAACCTTTTTCTTTGGCGATAAGGTTGACGTCCATAACAGTTTCATCTGTCGAAACAAATCGATCATAGTAGTGGCATTTTACTCCCCACAGTAAATTGAGCTGGGTCAAAATCCGCCGATTTGAAGTAAAAACAAGAATAGAAGAGTCGGGTCGCCATGCAGAAATTTGGTATGCTGTATATCCACTGTTGGTCAGTGTACAAATGGCTTTTGCTTCTATTTCTGTTGCCATAAGGGCTGCGTGATAGCAAGTGGATTTTGTTATAAAGCGATCATTTTTGTTTTGAGGGGCTTGGTTGTGTTTATGAACGAGAGGGGAGCTCTCTACATGAACAACAATTTTACGCATTGTTTGGATGACTTCAACAGGGTAATTCCCAATAGAGGTTTCGCCCGAAAGCATCACAGCATCAGCGCCATCCATCACGGAGTTGGCAACATCATTGACTTCGGCTCGGGATGGGGTAAGACTCTCGATCATTGACTCCATCATCTGCGTGGCGATTATAACAGGAATTCGAGCTGCTTTGGCTTTGAGGACCAAGTTTTTTTGAATTAAAGGAACACCTTCTGCAGGAACCTCAACCCCCAAATCACCTCGAGCCACCATTAAACCATTGCTATGATCAATAATTTCATCAATGTTGTCTAGCGCTTGTGGCTTTTCAATTTTCGAAATGATAGGTATATCGTAAGAGCTGTGTTTTTTAATGAGTTTTTTAAGGGCAAGTAAATCTTCTTTGTGACGAACAAAAGAGAGAGCAATCCAATCGACCTGTTGCTCAATGGCAAACACAGCATCTTTCACATCTTTTTCTGTTAAGGCAGGTAATGATACCTCTGTGTTTGGGAGATTAACCCCTTTGTTCGACTTTAACGGCCCTCCCTGAACAACCAACGCAACAACCTCTGATTGACCATCTGTGGAGGATGCTTCAAAAATCAATTTTCCATCGTCCAACAATATGCGCTCCCCTGTTTTGATGTCTTTTGGAAAAGACTGATAATTCATATACACACGATCGGCAGTGCCCTCTTCTATTTTTTTGGTTGTAAAAACAATCCGATCACCCTTTTCCACAACAACACCATCTTTCATTTTGCCAACCCTCAGCTTTGGCCCTTGCAGGTCAGCCAACACCCCAACATTAAACCCAAGCTCTTTGTTGAGATCACGAATCAATTCAATGCGTTGTTTCGCTGCCTCAATGTCAGCATGTGAGAAGTTGATCCTAAAAATATTTACCCCTGCAACCATCATGTTTTTAATAGTTTCGCGATCTGAACTGGCAGGACCCAACGTTGCTACAATTTTCGTTTTTTTGATTTCTTTCATCTTAAAAGCTAAGTTGTTGTTTTAACTGTATTACATGTCCGGGTAGTGAATAGCAAGACTGTATATCGGGAAGTTGCCCTAAATTTTTTTGAACATTTTCGGACTCTTTTACACCTACAGAAAGCAGATAATCAACCCCTTTTAGTTGTTTGAATAAGCAATGAGTTTCGGAAGTAGAAAACAATTGACTTTCACTGTTGTGTGAACCCATTGATTTCACTTTATTTCGAATCAAATGCCAGTGAACCCCCTCTTTTCTGCTCTGATAGCTAAATACAGGGAACTTTTGTCTTGCTTGTTTTGTAGAATAGTCTTCTGGACGACGACGCAAGAGAACGGAAAAGACCTTATTAATGTGATACGCCATTTGATAGTCAGGGATTGGAGTGTGAACACATATCCAATCATCATTAGAATTGTCGATAGACAGCGAAAGCGTATGCTTGATCATCATTGCTGTTTGGTCAAACAAATATACAACTGTTCTTTAGTTGAAAGACAAAAAACAGAAGACATTACAGTTGTTTTTGTTTTTTTTCTTCCATTTGGTCGGTGAGGTTAAAATAAGCTCTTTTGGACACTTTTTCTGCCGCCTTTTTTTTGTTTGGCGCTCGAGCCGATGCAACAAGTTTATTGTCGACAAACAGTTTGGCTTTAAACATTGGTTTGCTTGCGCCTGAGTCCTCAAACACATCATATTTGTAGGTAATTTTTTGTTTTTGAAACCAATTGACCAAAGCCCCCTTGTAACTTACCACACGACCCTTCAGATCATTCAAATCAACATAAGGTTGGATTACTTTTGTCGAGACAAAAGAATTGCACTTCAAAAACCCACCATCAACAAAAACAGCCCCAACCAAAGCCTCAAAAACATTTCCATGAACATCATCGCCATAGAGACTTTTTTCAGTTTTTGACTTAAGTAAAGGGTACAAATCAAGAGACTTGCCTATATAATTTAAAAACTCTCTACTTACAATTTTGGATCTCATTTGCGTTAGTGTCCCTTCATCGGCGTCAGGCATTTTTATAAACAAATAATTTCCAATGATTGTCCCCAAGACAGCATCTCCAAGAAACTCTAGCCGTTCGTAGTTTATTTTTTTTCCATCACCATCGATTTTTTCGACCGACCGATGGGTAAAAGCTCGCTCAAAAAGATAAATCTTCTTTGGGGTATATCCAATAATTTTTGAAATGGTTTTTTTGAACGACCGTTGGGGTTTGGGCTTTCTTAGAAGTGAAATCAACCCCATCCCAAATCACACAAATTTACGCATGACAACACACGCATTATGCCCACCAAATCCGAAGGTGTTGCTAATTGCAACATTGACATCTCTTTGTTGTGCCTTGTTAAACGTGAAGTTAATTTTTGGGTCGATGTTTTCATCATCTGTGAAGTGGTTGATTGTTGGGGGAACAATGCTGTGTTGAATAGACAAAATAGCAGAAATTGCTTCCACAGCACCCGCAGCACCCAACAAATGGCCAGTCATGGACTTGGTTGAGTTGATGTTGATATTGTACAAATGGTCCCCAAAAACTTTTTTTAAAGCACCAGATTCAGCCACATCACCAAGCGGGGTTGAAGTTCCATGCATATTTATCGCGTCTACTTCAGCGGCAGACACGTTTGCATCTTTGAGTGCGTTTTCCATAACAAGTGCCGCGCCAATTCCTTCAGGGTGAGGAGCAGTCATGTGATAGGCATCTGCAGAAAGGCCACCACCAACAATTTCACAATAGATTGTAGCGTCTCTTTTTTGAGCGTGCTCCAAGGTTTCAATAACCAAAGCACCAGCGCCTTCTCCCAATACAAAACCATCACGATCTTTATCAAAAGGGCGAGAAGCGGTTTGAGGATCGTCGTTACGAGTGGAAAGGGCATGTAAGGCGTTAAAACCCGCAACACCAGCAATATTGATACAAGCCTCAGAACCACCACAAACCATTATATCAGCATGACCCAAACGGATATAGTTTAGCGCATCAATAAGGGCGTTTGCAGAAGAGGCACATGCCGAAACAGTTGCAAAGTTAGGACCTTGAAAACCATGCTTGATAGAGATCATTCCTGGCGCAATGTCAGGGATCATTTTCGGAATAAAGAATGGATTGAAACGAGGAGTCCCATCACCCGCCGCGAAATTGAGAACTTCATTTTGAAAGGTTTCCAACCCACCAATACCTGCACCCCAAATAACACCAATTCGAGTTTTATCTAGCGATTCCAAATGTAAATTAGCATCAACAATAGCTTCATCACTTGCAACCATTGCATATTGGGTGAAGCGATCCATTTTACGAGCTTCCTTGCGATCAAAATGTTCGTTGGGGTCGTAGTCTTTCAACTCGCAAGCGAATTGAGTTTTAAATTTTGAGGCGTCGAAATAACTTATAGGAACGCTTCCACTTTTTCCAGAGATTAAACCATCCCAATAAGCTGGAATTCCATTTCCTATAGGAGTCAACGCGCCAAGACCTGTTACGACAACGCGTCTGTTCTGCATAAATATCTATTTTCCGTCCTCTATATATTGGATTGCTTGTCCAACAGTGGCGATGTTTTCAGCTTGGTCATCGGGGATTTGGATATCGAATTCCTTTTCAAATTCCATGATTAGTTCAACTGTATCCAAAGAGTCTGCGCCCAAATCATTTGTAAAGCTAGCTTCAGAAACGACTTCGTTTTCGTCAACACCTAGTTTATCTACGATTATGGCTTTTACACGTGATGCAATATCAGACATATAAGAAGTT
>CAXGAP010000057.1:0-5380 GCA_964008075.1 uncultured Flavobacteriaceae bacterium | reverse complement strand
CTCACCATTATGAAGATGCCGTAAAGCATTTTGAAGAACACGGGATTGAAATTCCTGGTAAGGTTAAGGTCAATTTGAAAAAAATGATATCCCGAAAAACCTCAGTAGTGGAGCAAACCACCAAAGGCATTGATTTTTTAATGGACAAGAACAAAGTAACCGTTTTCAATGGCTTGGGTTCCTTTAAAGACAGTACCACCATTCATGTAGAAGGTGAAAAGCCAGAGGATATTACTGCCAAAAACATTATCATTGCCACAGGTTCAAAACCTGCGAGCTTGCCCTTCATTAATATAGACAAAGACCGCATCATCACCTCGACCGAGGCGTTAGAGTTGAGAGAAATCCCCAAACACATGATCGTCATCGGAGGAGGGGTTATTGGTTTGGAATTGGGTCAGGTATATAAAAGACTCGGGACAGAGGTTTCTGTTATTGAGTACTCTGACCGTATCACGCCTGTTATGGATAGTTCTTTGTCTCGTGAATTGACCAAAGTGATGAAAAAACAAAAAATTAAGTTTTACTTAGCTCACCAAGTCAACAAGGTAGAACGCAATGGAGATTCAGTCACCGTAACTGCCAAAGATAAAAAAGGGGAGGAAGTAACTTTTGAAGGAGATTACTGCCTAGTTTCAGTTGGCAGAAAGCCCTACACTGAAGGATTAAACGCAGAAGCGGCAGGGGTAAAACTTACCGAACTAGGTCAAATTGAAGTCAATGATCACCTGCAAACCTCTGCTTCTAATATCTACGCCATTGGCGATGTGGTACGTGGGGCTATGTTGGCCCATAAGGCAGAGGAGGAGGGTGTGATGGTCGCCGAAATACTGGGCGGACAAGAACCTCACATCGACTACAACCTCATTCCCAATGTTATCTATACCTGGCCTGAAGTAGCAGCCGTAGGTAAAACCGAAGAGGAACTGAAATCGGCGGGGGTAAATTACAAAAGTGGACAGTTTCCCATGCGTGCCCTTGGACGGTCACGCGCCAGCGGAGATACCGATGGATTTGTCAAAATTTTAGCCGATGCCCAAACCGATGAAGTACTGGGGGTGCACATGATTGGGGCTCGTGTTGCTGATCTGATTGCCGAGGCTGTCGTTGCCATGGAGTTCCGTGCCTCTGCCGAAGACATTGCCCGTATCAGTCATTCGCATCCTACCTATGCTGAAGCGATAAAAGAAGCTGCATTAGCAGCATCTGAAAATCGTCCTTTACATATCTGATAGGGAATTTTAGCTAGATCAATTCAATAATATTAGGGGTATTTTTAAGATATTTATCCCATAACCTTTTTCATTTTCAGATCAATTTCTTTAAGCGCTAAATTCCCTATGCTTCCTAGATGAGTGTGATCCAATTTTTTTTTTGGGACATATTCTTCCTCTGCTATGGCCTCTGCCATCTTCTTGTAGGCATCTCTAAAAGTCATTCCTTCATTTACCCATTCATTCAGGGTGTCAACACTAAAAGCATATTGGTATTTTGGGTCGTCTAAAATATTTTCTTTGACCTTTATGTCCTTTAGACTGAAAGTAAAAAGTTCCAAACAAGATTTTAATTCATAGATTGCCTCAATGATGGGGCCTTTGGCCAGTTGCATTTCTCTGTGGTAGCCAGAGGGTAAATTAGCCATCAGTAAAGTCAATTGATTGGGCAGTCCCTGAAGCAGGTTACATTTGCCCCGGATTAGTTCAAACACATCGGGATTTTTTTTGTGTGGCATGATACTGGATCCGGTGGTAAAATCCTCGGGAAAGCTTATAAAATTGTGTTCTTGACCCATGTAAAGACAGATATCCATTGTCATTTTGGAAAGGGTGGAGGCCAATGAGGCTATGGCAGTAGCTGTAGTTTTTTCGGCCTTACCTCTACTCATTTGAGCTGCAATGACATTGTATTTTAAATCGGCAAAACCCAAGCTCTCGGTTGTAGCTTTTCTGTCTATCGGAAACGAACTTCCAAAGCCTGCGGCACTACCCAATGGGTTTTGATTTACAATCTGATGGGCACCATTAAGTAAAGTCACATCGTCAATCAAACTCTCCGCGTAAGCCGAAAACCATAACCCAAAAGATGAGGGCATAGCCACCTGAAAATGTGTATAACCCGGTAATAATTTATCCTTGTGATGATCGGCTAAATCCATCAATAATTTAAAAAAACTATGGGTAAGTTTTTTAATCGTTTCAATCTCTTCCTTTAGATATAAATGAAGAGCAACCAGCACCTGATCGTTTCGTGACCTAGCAGTATGTATTTTTTTCCCTAAATCGCCGAGTTTTTGGGTAAGTACATATTCTATTTTGGAATGCATGTCCTCAAACTCTGCCTCGATGACAAAATTCCCTTTTTCGGATTCATTTTTCAAATCGTTTAATACCACCGCAAGTTTATCGGCCTCCTCTAAGGTCAATATCCCAGATTTCACCAACATTTGCGCATGAGCAATGGAAGCTTGGCAGTCATAGGCAGCCAAATGCAGGTCATACTCCCGATCTTTTCCCACCGTAAAGTGGTCTATTTTTTTGTTAGGGGGTTGATTTTTTTCCCAGAGTTTCATAATTAAAGTATTTTTGCTAGAAGTTCAATGTAAATTTTTACCGCCTCTTCAATCTCATGTACAAAGATAAATTCATTAGCCGAATGCGACCTAGTTGACAGACCAGGACCCATTTTTAGTGAAGGACATTCCAATGCAGCCTGATCGGATAGGGTGGGTGAACCATAAGTTTTTCTCCCCATGGAAATTCCCGCTTGAACCAGTTCATGGTCCATTCCTATTGAAGAGGAATTTAGGTGCAAAGACCTTGGTGTCATTTCGCAAGGGGCAGATTCTACAAGTATTTTAGCCAACTCTTGATTACTGTATTTGTCATTAACCCTCACATCTATAACTAAATGAACATTAGCTGGTACTACATTGTGTTCTTTTCCAGCATTGACTTGTGTGACTGTGATTTTTACATCTCCCAAAAAATCGGATTTTTTTTCCAATGAAAAGTTTTGAAACCATTGGAGTACCTCGGGAAGTTTCATAATGGGGTTGTCGTTGTTGGGATGAGCTGCATGTCCTGGAGTTCCTGTAATGACAGCATCAAAAACAAGTAATCCTTTTTCGGCAACTGCCAGGTGCATCTCTGTGGGCTCACCTACTATGGCCACATCAATTTTGGGCAATTCGGACAATAGTCCAATCAAACTATGGTTTCCTGCAATTTCCTCTTCTGCAGTTGCAGCCATCACCAAATTATACTTAGGATTTTTTGCCGCATAGTAATTAGTAAACAAGGCAATCAAAGAAACCAAGGCCCCACCCGCATCATTACTGCCCAAACCGAAAAGCTTTCCATCTTCGATTTTGGGTTCAAAAGGGTCGTTGGTATAGGCTGAGTTGGGCTGAACAGTATCGTGATGAGAATTGAGCAAAAGGGTTGGTTTTTTTGGATCAAAAGCTTTATTTTTCGTCCAAATGTTGTTGCCCACTCTCCTGAAAGGTATACTGTATTTATCAAACCATTTACCGATTCTATCAGCTGTTTTTTCTTCCTCTTGCGAAAAAGAGGGTGTTGCAATCAAATCCTTTAATAAATCAATAGCTGCTGTGGTTAACTCATTCATCTTTTAAAGTTAGCGTGGTGTGTTTAGTAATTCCTGTGATCATTTTTGGAGCTCCAATTTTCACTTTGCTTACCCCGCAAGCTAAAGCATCAAAACAGTTGTCAATTTTTGGAATCATTCCTGAATGAATGGTATTTCCCGCCTTGAGATTGTCGTATACTTGAGGGGTAATTGTTTCAATTACACTACTATTGTCATCGATGTTTTTTAGAACCCCTTGCTTTTCAAAACAATACCAAAGGGATACTTCGAAATATCGTGACAAATTCTGAGCTACGGTTGCGGCAATAGTATCAGCATTGGTGTTGAGTAATTGTCCTTTTTGGTCGTGGGTAATTGCACAACAAACAGGTGTATACCCCCCATCGATCAGCATTTGAAACAGTTCAACATTGACATCAACTACATCGCCCACAAAACCATAGTCAATTTTTTTTACAGGTCTTTTAGCTGCTTGGATGGCATTGCCATCGGCTCCTGATAATCCCAGTGCGTTGCATCCTAAATTTTGTAATTGGGCTACTATATTCTTATTAATTTTGCCACCATATAGCATTGTAATGATATCGAGGTTCTCAGCATCGGTGATTCTTCTGCCCTCAACCATTTGTACAGGTATATCCATTTTTTTTGCCATAGCGGTAGCTTTTTTGCCTCCTCCATGTACCAAAATTTTAGCATCATGCATCTGGGCAAAATCTGTTAGGAAAGATTGCAGAGCTTCTGAATCCTCAATAATATTGCCTCCGATTTTGACTACTGACAGGTTATCCATTTTTCAATAGTTGCATTAATACAGCTTGTGCTGAATAGATTCTGTTTTGAGATTGTTGAATGACCAATGACCTCGGGCTGTCCAACACACCATCCGCTGCAACAATATTTCGTCTGATGGGCAGACAGTGCATGAACTTTCCGTTGTTGGTCAGTTCCATCTTATCGGGTGTGATCATCCATTGATCATCTGTTTTGAGTATTTGTCCGTAATGATCGTATGAAGACCAATTTTTGGTGTAAACAAAGTCAGCACCTTCCATGGCTTTTTCTTGATCGGTTATACATTCTATCCCCTCAGTAATTTTTGTATTCAAGGCATAGCCTTCTGGATGAGCTATGATAAAATCAGCATCCATATGTTTCATCATTTGGGTAAATGAATTTCCAACCGCATGGGGAAGTGCTTTTGGATGAGGTGCCCAACTCAACACCACTTTGGGTTTGTATTTAGGTTTAAACTCCTTAATCGTAATGGCATCGGCCAGGGCTTGTAAGGGGTGTGCGGTAGCACTTTCCATATTGATGATGGGTATGGAGGCGTATTTTTCAAAACTTCTTAATACGATCTCAGACTCGTCTTTTTCCTTATCTGACAATGAGGCAAAAGCTCTTATGGCGACCATGTCACAGTATTGGGAAACTACTGCAGCAGCCTCCTTGACATGCTCAGATCTCAATCCACTCATTTTGGTGCCGTCTTCAAATTCTAAGGCCCAAGATTCTTGACTAAAATTCATAACCATGGTGGGGAGTCCAAGGTTTTGGGCAGCTTTTTGGGTACTGAGTCGGGTTCTTAAACTTGGGTTAAAAAACAAAAGACCTAAGGTTTTGTCTTTACCCAAACCATTATATTTTGTAGGATTCTTTTTTAAATCCATCGCCGAATCAAGGGTCTGTTCAAAATTGGGTAAATCTGCTAAAGTGATAAAATGCTTCATAATATATCTTTTAATGCCTCAAAAAGTTGATCAAAATG
>CAXGAP010000056.1:0-5414 GCA_964008075.1 uncultured Flavobacteriaceae bacterium | reverse complement strand
ATCTTTACTGGTTAACATGGGCGCTAGTGCGTGCCTCTCGTAGCTTCCTTTGCCAGTATTTGGTCCGAGGGTTGGATAAATCAGAAGCTGGCCAATTATGCTCTCTGGTTCAGGGCGTAGAGCGTGTGCGACCGCTGCTGCTAAATTACCGCCTGCACTATCCCCACAAAGAATTACAGGAAAATCATTTCTTGCAATCAAAACCTTGGTAGCTAAAAGTGCGTCCTCGAACATCGCTGGATGAAGATGTTCTGGGGCTAGTCTATAAGCAACTGATACCACTTCATAGCCTGTTCCGGCGCATATTTCCGCACAAATATCATCATGACTGTCCAAATTACCAAGCACAAAACCGCCACCGTGAAAATAAATAATCAGCCGTTTCTCAGTTGGGCTTGCGCTGTTTTTATTTTGTGAGTCCGAGATCGCTGTATCGAAGAAGTAGCGGCGAACAGGTATGTGTCGAATCATAACGTCATTAGATACTACTCCTACTGGCCGCCCATAATTAAAATCAAGACATAGTTTTTGATATGTCGCACGCTGTTCTTCGATTGTTTGATCTGTCGCATTGCTGGGGTATTGAGCTTGACTTTTTTCAATAAAGGCTCGCATTTGCGGGCCAATCAGCTTTTGATAATTGGGCTTGCCCACTGTATTCTAACTACCTTCATCAAATGGAAGTTTTGATACAGCTCCGCCCAAATACTTGCCAGGAGATGTGGAGACTAAGACTGCTTGGTCAATCTCAGTATATTTAGACTTGAGCATCCCAAGACCAACATTTGTTGCTAACCTCGGCGAGTATATTGCTGACGTTATTTCCCCAATTAATTCCTTGGACTTCGAAAAAACTTTGTAAGGCACTGTACATGCACTCGTCTTGGGCCCGTTGAATTTTATGCCACAAATCTTTTTCACTGGGCCACTTAACAAAATTTTTGTGAGTGCGTCTTTTCCGATATAGTTTACTTCATCAGCAAAGCAGCACAAATCCTCAAAACCACATTCCAACGGGTTATTGGAGAGATTAAATTCGTTACCATATGACATCAAGCCACCCTCAATGCGCTCAATGAGATTTGGTGAGCCTGGCCAAATGTTATATGGCTCGCCTGCTTTCCATATCAAATCCCATAGCTCATTCCCAAAATGACTTCCATGAAGATAGATTTCATAGCCTCCCTGTTTGCTGTAACCGGATCTAGCAACTACCTGGCTTCTTCCAAACATCGGTATGACTTTAAAACCAAAAAAAGGAATATCCAAAATTTGGTCGCCAAATATATCTGTCATCAATGCTTCAGCTTTGGGTCCTTGGACTGCAAGTGGTGAGACATCGGGTTCAAAAATTTCAACGTCAAGGCCGAGGCCAAAAGCCACCCCTTTTACCCAAAGCAATAAATCTGAGTCTGCAATGGAAAGCCAAAATTTATTATTATCCAGTTTTAGCAAAACTGGATCATTAATCATCCCAGCATTATCATCAATGATCGGCACATAAAAGCACTGCCCAACTTTCAAACTACGAAGGTCGCGCGGTGTCAGCATTTGAGTAAGCTTTGCGGCATCTGGACCGGCAATCTCAACTTGACGCTGACAAGCCACGTCCCAAATTTGAACGTGCTCCCGGAGGTGCCAATAATCCTCTTCAACTGTTTTTTGATAGCTTTTTGGCAGTAGTGTATGGTTGACTACGGTAAAACCACTAACTCCGTGAGACTCAGCTTTATCCGTGAAGGGTGTGCGTCTTATTCGACGCGACATTTGTAAGCCACTGTTAGTCATTTTTCCTCAACAACTCAGCCAGAGGGACAAGACCACCAACATGAATAGCTGTTGGGTGAAATGATTATTGGAATGTGATATCGCCCATCCGAATCATTTGTGACGAACCTGATTACAATATCTGAAATGACACGAATATCGGGTTCCTCGCTTTTCACTGTATTAAAGTAATCGCCGATTTTCACTACCAATTCATATTGGCCATTTGCTTCTGCTTTGAACTCCGCTGAAAAGCGGCCTCCTTGGTCAGTGATTTTCGAGAAGATCTTGTCAGGTCTGCCTGTACTTTTCATCTGAAAAAGGGTTACTGATATTCCGCTTGCATGTGTGCCATCTAGTCCACTCAAAAGGTGCGAAGTCAATACTGCCATTATATTATCCTAGAAGTTATTCTATTGAAGCTTTATCACGTTTTGATGTTGTTGCCAGGACGATTGGGCTGATGACGCCTTTAGCTTTCACGTTCACACAAGCGGTTTTGCCACTCGCAATCGCGCGTTTTACGGCTGGAATAATTTCCTCCCGTTTTGTTACCAACTCACCGTATCCACCGAGGCCCTCAAACATTGAATGAAATGGTATATCCCGAAAATCTGTTGCGAAGTGACTACCGTTTGTAAATAGTCGCTCTTGTTGTTGTGAGATGCAGTCCAAACCACCATTATTGTCAACCACGACAACGATTGGGTGATTTTCTTGGAATGCAGCTTCGATTGACAAACCTCCTGACAGAAACGCTCCATCACCACTTATCAAAACCACGCTCTGCTTGGGGTGAACATTTTTCGCCGCTACAGCAAAAGATACGCCCACACCGAGCAGGCTAAATGTGCCCGGGTGAAGAATGCCGCCCAATTTTTTTCCGTTAAACCCGGCAATGTTTATGGCTATTTCAGACCAAAAATGTGTGTTTCCGCCATCAATGACCAACCAATTGCCATCATCCATAGCGGCTTGGACATCCAAAGCTAAATGCAACGGATGAATACGACCGCCAAATTGAGGTTTGGACGCTTCTGTATCCACCTCATCGAGCATTTTTTTGACCCAATGGGACCGAGCAGATTGGTTTTCCGTAAACCAGTGTTTGTTCAGATGAAAATTTTGGTTTGCTTTGTGATTTATCAATGCATCTAGGAAAACGCCAGGGTCGCACAAAAGTAAGAAATCCGCTGCCCGATTGAGGTCTAATTCCTCATGAGAACCATTTACGCATAACAAGTCTGTGGTATTCGGAAATAATGGTGGATTTCCAAAATTCATTTGGTTGTCCAACCTTGCTCCCACCATTATTACTAGATCTGATTTCTCAAATGCCTCAGCTGAGGGGTGATATTGATGCACGTCAGCTAAGCCCATGTAAGCCTCACAATCCTCGCCAAGAAGCTTTTGATGATATGGGATGTTAAAAATAGGAATACCCAGCGTTTGTCCAGCTTGTTCAAGTTTGTGTTCAGCGCCCGCCCACCAAACGCCATGTCCACCAATAAGAACAGGATATTTTGAAGAGTTGAGTTTTTCCAACACAATAGAAAGTTGGTCGGGGTCGGGCCAAGCGCGACAGCGTGGTTGAGCGCTGAGATCATATGGTCGCTCGTGGCGTCCTGCATTCTCGTCAAATGATGAAAACATGATGTCAACAGGTAGGCTGAGATGGACTGCTCCTGGGTATCCATTCATTGCAATTTTAAAAGCGCGGTCGACAAACTCGTTTATTCTCTCACCATCATTTATCGTTGCACTGTACTTAGTCAGAGGCGCGGCGATGGCGACATCGTCAATTTCTTTAAACCCCCCAGAGCCCTGCCTCTTTAACGTGCTCGAGCCTGTTACAAAAATCACTGGTGAGCGTTCGCCCCATGCTTCCATCATAGCAGGAACCGCATTTGCAAAACCCTCTGGCCCGACCAAACAAACCGCCGGCTTTCTTTTTATGCGCGTCAACCCATCGGCAAGGTGACCAGCAATCTGCTCATGAGGACAATTTACAACGTTGGTTTGCAAGTTCATAAAACCCTCTAGTGCTGGGTTACAAAAACCACCAGCCAAAGTGAATACATCCTCTATTCCCTTTTCAACAAGCGCCTTGGCAAGCAACTCTCCTCCACGAATCTTTTTTGAATTTTTAATCATTGAGCATTAGGCCTTTCGTGAGAAGTGTTGTGCCAGTGAATGGCTTCCGACCTCAGTTGGAGAGCAACAACCAAGCAGTCCAATTGATGAGTCAAATTCTTTTTCAATCGACTCTATAACGCATTCCATCCCTACTTTTCCACTTGCGCCAAGTGCATACATTATGCTTCGGCCTAGCATGGTAAAGTTGGCGCCACTTGCCATTGCTTTCACCACATGCTCACCATTTCTTATCCCGCCATCATAGATCAAAGGATAATTTTTACCGACAGCCTCTCTTATTGATATGAGTGAGTCGATTACTGTGGGCGCAGCATTGAGCTGTCTACCTCCATGGTTCGAGACGTATATTGCATCAACGCCAATGTCCCTGATTTTGATTGCATCATCCGGACACAACACACCTTTTACAACCAACTTTCCAAACCATTTGTCCCTCAATCGCTCCAGAAACTCCCAAGTTGCCCCTGTGCGAGGTGCGTTTCGGTCAAATTTAATTCCATGTTTTGAAGATGAATAGTTAGCTGGTTCAGGTATCCCGTTTTGTAATGATGTCAATATCATCCGTGTTGACCATGTTGGGTATTTTGCAAATTGCCAAACTTTTTTCACTGTCCAATGGAAGGGGTAGGAGAACCCGTTTCTCAAATCCCGGAGACGACGAGATGGAATTGGCACATCAACGGTCAAAATTAAACAGTCATAATTTGCGGATGCAGCCCGCTCAATCAAATCACTTACAAATTCTGGTGATTGATCAGCATATAGTTGAAACCATGCAAAACCGTCTGCCAACTCAATCATCCTCTCAAGTGTGGTAGAAGATGCCGTTGAAACTGCGACAGGAAAACGCCGACGAGCAGCCTCACGAGCAATGATTTGATCCGCCAGTGGCCACACTAAGTTACACATACCCATTGGCGCGACCCCAAAGGGCAGGCCATAATCTTTGCCAAGAAATTGGAGGTCTAGGCTTCTTTTTGAAACATCAATCAGAACACGCGGCATCAGCCTCATTTTGTCTAATGCGGCAGTATTAAGATCACGCAAACTTTCATCGCCTGCAGAGCCTTCGACAAAGTCATAAATCATCTTAGGCAATTTTACTTTTGCCAGCCTTTGTGCATCGTCAACAGAATACAGCTTTTGAGACAATTCCAAATTTTCCTCTTCATTGAAAAAGGCCGGCAGACCACATTTACATTCAACATAGAAACAAGTTTGCCCGAATACAAAATGTTTCATGCAGACGAGGTCGTGATCAGTAAAACTTAGTTGAAAAAAGAGCCTCTGGTCAGCCTCAAAAAAACTCGTTAGTTTGTGTACAACCTAAAAAACTACCTTGAACCTTGTTTTCAATGAATAAATAGAAGTAGGATCGTTAGTGAAAATATCTTAACTAGACTGGAGATAAATCATTGGAAGAAGCTTTTTCCAAACGCAAATTGTTGCAAACAAATGAATTAAAAAACCTCAACCAAAAATCAGACCTG
>CAXGAP010000055.1:0-5460 GCA_964008075.1 uncultured Flavobacteriaceae bacterium | reverse complement strand
AAGAGCGTAGTTATTCTCGCCATTTAAAATGGTGGTACTATGAGATTTACGAGCTATAGTCCAGCGCTCGACTTGCTTACCATTACATCTATCTCGCTGTCAATACCAGTCGACCCCGATGTGTTTCAATGAACTTACGCTTCGAAAGCGCGTTGCAAAAATAAAAATTTTTAAACTGTAGCCGAACTAAAGCGACGAAACTGTTTGATGAAGCCTATGCAAACGAGTCAAAAGAGCTTCCATAAGATCGAGAGGAAGCATGTTTGCGCCATCACTTTTTGCTTGTGTAGTATCAAAATGTGTTTCCATAAAAAAACCATCAACACCTGCTGCAACTCCTGCACGTGCCATGGTTTCTATCATTTCAGGACGACCACCTGTTACGCCACTCGCTTGATTGGGTTGTTGTAGCGAATGGGTCACATCCAAAATTGTGGGTGCGAAGCTTTTCATCACTGGAATTCCTCGAAAGTCAACAACCATGTCTTGATATCCAAACATAGTTCCTCGATCAGTAATCCAAACATTGTCGTTCGATGAGTCTGTGACTTTGCGAACGGTGTGCTGCATACTTTCAGGACTCATAAACTGCCCCTTCTTTAGGTTGACATATTTTCCTGTTTTTGCAGCAGCGACAATTAAATCGGTTTGACGAACCAAAAAGGCAGGAATTTGAAGTACATCAACATATGCTGCTGCTTTTGCTGCGTCACTTACCTCGTGAATATCAGTCACTGTTGGAACGCCGAATTCATGCCCTACTTTTTGTAATATCTTAAGTGCTTTTTCATCACCAATTCCTGTAAAACTGTCAATCCGACTTCGATTTGCTTTCTTAAAACTTCCTTTAAAAATGTAAGGAATACCAAGTTGATCAGTGATTTTGACCATATGCTCTGCAATGCGCAGTGCCATTTCCTCTCCTTCGATAGCACAAGGCCCTGCAAGGAGAAAAAAAGAATTTTCAGATGATAATCGATCTTCAAATGTTTTCATATTGCAAAAATAAGGATTTAGGATTTGCTTGAGAAACCAATTTACTCGATTTAAAAAATGTACATTTGCGCCCATAAAATTGGAAATGGAAAACATCCGAAATATTGCGATTATCGCACACGTCGATCATGGGAAAACAACTCTGGTTGACAAAATTCTTCATCACTGCCAACTTTTTCGAGAAAACGAATCGAAAGGGGACTTGATCCTCGACAACAATGACCTGGAGCGTGAGCGTGGGATTACAATTTTATCAAAAAACGTTTCTGTTCCTTTCAAAGGGAATAAAATCAACATCATCGATACCCCTGGCCACGCAGATTTTGGAGGTGAGGTTGAGCGTGTTCTCAACATGGCAGATGGTGTTTTATTACTTGTTGATGCCTTTGAAGGGCCCATGCCACAAACGCGCTTTGTGCTGCAAAAAGCCATCGATTTGAAACTTAAGCCTATCGTTGTTATCAATAAAGTCGATAAAGAAAACTGTACGCCAGAGGAAGTTTACGAGGCTGTTTTCGATTTGATGTTTGATTTGGGCGCAGAGGAATGGCAGCTTGATTTTCCAGTGCTGTATGGCTCTGCAAAACACAATTGGATGTCTGATGATTATCAAGTCAAAACAGATTCTGTTGAGCCATTGCTCGATGCTGTAATATCACACATTCCCTCTCCCAAAGTTGAAGAAGGAACGACGCAAATGCTTATCACATCTTTGGATTATTCATCATTTACAGGAAGAATCGCCATTGGACGTTTGCATCGCGGTGTGCTAAAAGCATCTAATTCAGTCTCATTGGTAAAAAGAGATGGGTCTGTTATAAAGTCGAAAATCAAGGAGTTGCTTGTCTTTGATGGTTTGGGCAGGAAAAAAGTTGAGGAGGTAACTGCTGGAGATTTATGCGCTATTGTTGGCCTAGACAATTTTGAAATAGGCGATACGATTGCAGATGCCGAAAATCCAGTGGGTTTGCCTACGATATCTATAGATGAGCCTACCATGAGTATGCTATTCACCATCAACGACTCACCATTTTTTGGGAAAGAAGGCAAGTTTGTTACCTCTCGCCACATCAAAGACAGATTGGAGAAAGAGCTGGAGCGAAACCTTGCGATGAGATTAGAAGAAACAGATACTGCTGATAAGTTTATTGTGTATGGGCGAGGAGTTTTGCATTTATCAGTTCTGATTGAAACCATGCGAAGAGAGGGATATGAACTTCAAATCGGACAACCACAGGTGATTATTAAAGAGATTGATGGGAAAAAGTATGAACCGATTGAGGAACTCACGATCGATTTACCTGAAGATGTTTCAGGAAAAGCTGTAGAAATGGTTACAACTCGAAAAGGTGAGATCGTAGCGATGGAGCCAAAAGGGGGGAGAATGCTTTGTTCGTTCAAAATACCCTCAAGAGGGATCATTGGCTTGCGAAATCAGTTGCTGACTGCAACAGCAGGAGAAGCAATTATGAATCATCGTTTTATCGTATTTGAATCTTATAAAGGTGATATTCAAGGTCGTATCAATGGCTCTTTAATTTCCATGGAAAAAGGCACTGCTATTCCTTATTCTTTAGATAAACTACAGGACCGAGGTAAGTTTTTTATTTATCCTGGAGAGGAGATTTACACTGGTCAAGTGATTGGTGAGAATTCACGTGCTGATGACTTGGTAGTTAATGTAACCAAGACCAAAAAACTCTCAAATGTTCGTGCAGCTGGTTCGGATGATAAAGTCAAGTTAGCGCCACCTATTCGTTTTAGCCTTGAAGAAGCACTAGAGTATATTCAAAAAGATGAATATGTAGAAGTCACGCCAAACTCCCAACGACTGCGAAAAATCTATTTAGACGAAAACGAGCGAAAAAGACGAGAAAAACAACTCGGGTAATTTATTGTGTAAATTTGCGTTTTTAATCATAGCATGAAAGAATTTAAGATTGAGCGATATGATGATTCCTTGAGCCAAATGTGGGATGATTTTGTTGGCACATCCAAGAACGGAACTTTCATGCTCTCTCGTAAGTTCATTGGCTACCATCACGATCGTTTTAAAGATTCATCTCTGCTCGTTTTTAAGAAGACAAAACTCATCGCTGTTTTTCCCGCCAACAGTAAAGAAAACACTATTTATTCTCATCAAGGTTTGAGTTATGGGGGATTGATATTACCAAAACAAATTAAACTTAAAGATGTTTTGACTGTATTTGGTGAAATATTAAAGTATTACAACCAAAAAGGGTTTTCAAATCTACTCATCAAGCAAATTCCAAGGCTTTATCATCTATATCCCTCAGATGAAATCGAATATGGCTTATTTGTTTGTAAGGCTGATCTTTATCGAAGAGATGCTGCAATTTGTTTACGGCCATCATCATTTGCACCTAATGAAAATCGAAAGCGAAAAATCAAGTCTGCCAGCGCACATAACTTCCAAATTCGTGAGACTGACAATATGAAACCCTTTTGGAATGAGGTATTAATTCCCAATCTACAGATCAGCCATGGGGGTACTCCTGTGCATTCTCTACAAGAAATTCAATTTTTAAAGGATTCTTTTCCAGAGAATATCAAGCAATATGATATCTATGAAGGAGATAAAATTATAGGCGGAACGACTCTATTTAATTCCAATAAAACTTCCTTGGCACAATACATTTCTGCAACGCCCTATGGAAAATCGACGGATGCTTTATCTTCTTTATTTTCAACGATTATAGCAAAAGAAAGTGCTGGCTTCGAATACTTTAGCTTTGGGCACTCCAACGATAACAATGGTCGTGCGCTGAACCAAACACTGAGTTACTGGAAAGAAAGTTTTGGTGGCAGCACAATGACACATGATTTTTATGATGTTCAGACATCAAATTATGTCCTTATTGAGCAACTAGTCGAGTGATGATTTCAAAAGGATCATTATACACAGTTCTAAATGGTGTTGCGCAGCTTGTCAAAGCGATTTCTACACTAGTTATCAATAAAGTTGTCGTTATCTTCTTAGGTCCATCAGCCTTACTTTTTGTTGGAAACCTAAAAAGCGTACTGTCGATTCTTCAGCAAATCAGTGGAGCGGGTATTTATGAGGGTGCTGTAAAGTACATCACAGGAGAGTATAAAGATCGTCCGACATTCATCCTGCAAGCATCTTTATCGCTGATGCTTATTGGGTTTCTCATTTCTATCGCTCTTTATTTCGTCTTTTCTGACCAGCTATATGTACTATTACAATTGAGTGAAAATGATAGTAATCTTCATCCTTGGTTGGCCTGTGGACTCCTCTTGAGTTTACTCTGTTTTGTATTACATACCTTGATGCAATCTTTTTTTCATGGATTAAAATCGTATAAAATCATCGTTCGCTCAACTTTAATTTCTTCTCTATTGACCCTAGGCCTTTCGATTCTATTAATATACTATTTCAACACTTTGGGACTTATGGTAAGTGTATTTATTCCTAGTGTGAGTTTGTTGCTGACCTACCTATTTCATTTTCGCAGCGTATTGTCTTTTGGTCGGATGCTATTTGGCAAACCTTTTCGATTTCATATTTTTAATCCCATCTTGTCTTTTACAGGGATGTCAGCTGTTGCGGCCATGGTTTTCCCATCTATATTAATTGTCATTCGAATCTTGCTTGTCGACCATGTAGGGGTTCAGCTCGCTTCCTATTGGGAGGGGTATAGCAGACTGTCTCTATTTATCAGTAGTTTGGCGATTTCATCAATATCTTTGTATTATTTACCTAAGCTTGTTGAGGCCAATACTGTAGAAGGCTTGTTTAAGGTTGTGCTTTGGGGGTTCAAATTTCTTGCTATTGTTGCATTGCCAGCTATGATCATTATCTTGTTATTGGGTAGTTATATTATTCCTTTGCTGTACTCCTCGAGCTTTTTAGAAACGATTTTCCTTTTAAAGTGGGAGTTGCTGGGCACCTTTTTAAAGCTACTTTCCTTTTCTGTTTCGTTCATTATGATTGCCAAAAAATTGACAACAGTTTTTGTAATTTCAGAATTGATTTCAGGGCTTTTGTTTTTGGGATTGAGTATGTTTTTTATCGATAAATATGGGGTTGTTGGTGCGTCAATTGCTTTTGCGGGAACCTACTTCATCTATTTGTTGTGGTCGATCATTTACTTTGGAAATCGATTCAAATTTTTCGAAAGAGATTAAAGAACTTTCGTGCCAAATGATTCTGGCTAGATAAGAAATACACAAAATTGCGCAGTACTGGTTGGCGAAATGGCTTGTAGTGCTTGCGGCCTGATTTTTTGTCACTCGTCAAGCTGGCATTGTGAAGCATTTGTTTCTCATGAACTAGATAAATTTTTTCAATTTCGTCTTTAGAATAATTATATTTTTTAGCAAAATACAGCATCACTTTTAAACCAGATTTGTTGTGTTTTGAATGAGATTCTCTGTGTTGTCTGTAAACACTTAACTGGGAATTAACAAATCCAAAATCAG
>CAXGAP010000054.1:0-5524 GCA_964008075.1 uncultured Flavobacteriaceae bacterium | reverse complement strand
GTTTCCATATTTATGTCTCCCTTGAATGTTCATGTCACTCGCTATCCAGCAAGTGGAGAAATTGTTTATAGCAAATATCACCCTGGGAAATATTTAGTCGCTTGGCATCCAAAATCATCAGAGCTAAATGAAAGAACGACAATTGTCATAGACAATCCTTTTTTTGGGTCTGTCCTGTATCGCCAAATCGCTGGAGCAGTTGCTCGACGCATCGTAAATTATGCGCAAAAAGGAGATGCTGCTGTTCAAGGTCATGATGCAGGTTTTATCAAATTTGGTTCTCGAATTGATTTGTTTTTACCACTAGGAACCAAAGTGAATGTCAGTTTAAATGAACGTGTTAAAGGAGGTGTAACATTAATATGTGACTCATGAACGATCTGATTGTCAAAACAACTGACTTTGAGATAGCTGTGGCTTGGGTAACAGAAAATTTTATGTCCATTCCCAAAGATGATCTGCTTCGCCTGTATGCATTTTATAAGATTGCAAATGGGATGGGCCATGAACCAAACAACAGTCAACCCATTGTAAGTGCATTTAAAGTCAACGCCATTATGCAGGCAACTCATTTGTCGAGTGACACAGCAAAAAAAGAGTATTTGGGGCTGGTCAATAAACTCAAACAAAAGGATTAGCCATGTAGTTTGACGATTTGCTGCTCGATTTGACTGATTTTTTCTAAGGCGTCACTTTCCTTTTTTCTTTCAATTTGGACAACCTGCTCAGGAGCATTATCTACAAAATGAGTGTTGCTCAACTTACTTTGCACACCCACCAAAAATCCTTTTTGATAGTTTAATTCCACTGTAAGTTTGGCAATCTCCTCCTCCAGATTTTCAACAGAAAATGGGAGATAATAAGCTGCAGTCCCCACACGAAATGGCAATAATTGCTGGGGTAGGTCTTTGACGACTTGAAAAGAGTCAATATTTGCCAATTTAGAAATTACATTTTCATAATATTCTGCTTGTGAAGATGTTTCCAGCAGTTGCATAGGTACTTTAGTGGAGATGTTTTTTTGCTTTCTAATCGATCTAATCGAAGTAATCATTTCCATGGTATGTGAGAACACCGATAGAGTATGATCATCTATTTCTGATGCAGAAGGCCAAGAAGAAACGACAAGTGCTTCCTCTTTTGAACGATCATTAATAGTGTGCCAAAGCTCCTCGCTTAAAAACGGCATAAATGGGTGAAGCAATCTCAAATTATTTTCAAAAACCTCTATTAATTCTGTATGGGTTTGAGCATCAATAGGACTGCCATAAGCAGGTTTGATTAGCTCGAGTAACCATGAACAAAAGTCATCCCATATCAATTTATAAATACACATGAGTGCATCCGAAATTCTGTATTTAGAAAAATGATCATTGACTAAATTTAGTTCTTTTTGAAATTTGCTTTTGTACCAAATCAAGCTTTGTTTGGCTGTGGCATCCTGTGGTCGTAAGTCATCGATTTCCCAGCTCTGAATCAAGCGATGAGCATTCCAAATTTTATTGGCAAAATTCTTACCCTGCTGACAAAGTGCTTCATCAAAAAGCAAATCATTCCCAGCTGACGAACTCAATAATAACCCAACGCGAACACTGTCAGCACCATATTTTTCTATCAATGCTAGTGCGTCTGGTGAATTTCCCAATTGTTTGGACATCTTACGCCCTTGACTATCACGCACCAATCCTGTGAGATATACATTTTGAAAAGGCTGCTGATTTCGAAAAGCATAGCCCGACATCAACATACGAGCAACCCAGAAAAATAAAATATCAGGACCTGTTACCAAGTCTTGTGTTGGATAGTAATATTGAATTTCTTCATTCTCTGGAAAACGAATTCCATCAAAAACAGAAATGGGCCACAACCAAGATGAAAACCAAGTGTCGAGTACATCTTCCTCTTGCCTTAAATCCTCTTCTTTTAAAGAAGGGTTTTTGGTCTTTTTACGTGCTTTTTCCAAAGCCTCTTCTTTGGTAATCGCAACGACAAAATCTTGTTTGCCAGGCCCATAATAATAGGCAGGGATCTGTTGCCCCCACCACAATTGACGTGAAATGTTCCAATCTCGAGTATTGGTCATCCAGTGGCGATAAGTATTCATGAATTTTTTTGGAAACAATTGAACCGTACCATCTTCAACAGCTTTGAGTGCAGGTTTGGCAAGTTCTTCCATTTTCAAAAACCATTGATCCGAAAGCCTTGGTTCAACAACTGCTTTGGTTCGCTCTGAAAGCCCAACTTTATGGGTGTGAGATTTTGTTTCTAATAGGTTTCCTGATGATTTTAATTCGGCAACCACCAACTTTCGCACATCAAATCGATCTTTACCCTCGTAATGCAAACCCTCTGCATTGACTGTACCATTGGGGTTGAAAATATCAATAAATTCCAGGTTGTGTTTGTCACCCAACATCTTATCATTTTCGTCATGAGCAGGTGTTATTTTTAGGCATCCTGTACCAAACTCAACATCGACATAGGTGTCTGTGATGATTGGAATCTCTCTTTTTACAATTGGAACAATTACTTTTTTACCATGAAGATGCGTAAATCGTTCATCGTCGGGATGCACAGCAACAGCTGTATCCCCCATAATTGTTTCTGGTCGTGTAGTGGCAATGGTTACTGTCTCATTGCTATCGACAAGTCGATATTCGATGTAATACAGTTTACCTTGTTTTTCCTCATACACCACTTCTTCGTCGGAGAGTGTAGTTTGTGCTTCTGGATCCCAGTTTACCATTCGAAAACCTCGATAGATAAGACCACCCTCATACAGGTCAATAAAAACCTGTAAGACAGATGCTGTCATTTCATCATCCAATGTGAATTTGGTTCGATTCCAATCACATGAGCAACCAAGTTTTTTAAGCTGATCTAAAATAATACCACCGTGTTCATTTGTCCAGTCCCAAGCATGTTTTAAGAACTCCTCACGACTAAGGTCTTCTTTTTTTACACCTATATCTGCCAACTTTTGCACGACTTTCGCCTCAGTAGCGATAGAGGCATGATCAGTGCCAGGAACCCAACAGGCGTTCAACCCTAGCATTCGTGCACGTCGGATGAGTACATCTTGCAAAGTGTTATTCATCATGTGCCCCATATGCAAAACTCCTGTTACGTTGGGTGGAGGAATGACAATGGTGTAAGGTTTACGAGAATCAGGAGTAGAATGAAAATAATCGTTTGCCAACCAATAGGCATACCATTTTTCAGCAATCTGCGTGGCGTTAAATTTGTTGGGAGAACCCATCAAGAAGTCAGTTATTTTTTGTGTTACAAAAGTAGCTAACAAAAAATGATTAAAAAAGCTATTGCTAATCTGATGAAAAAATTTTTATCTTTATGCAAAAGATCCATATCATGAAAAGCTACACATATATTATCGCAGTTGTATTCTTTATATCCTACTTTAATTTATCTGCACAGGCTGAAATTACATTCGAAACTGATGTGATAGATTATGGCACAATCAAAAAAGGAGATGATGGACTTCGTGAATTTAAATTCACAAACACTGGATCTACTCCATTACTAATAACGCAAGTTCGATCGTCTTGTGGGTGTACAATCCCAAAAAAGCCAACAGACTCCATCATGCCAGGAACTGAGGAGGTGATTGAAGTAAAGTATGACACCAATCGAGTTGGTCCTATTCGTAAAACCATATCTGTTAGTTCCAATGCTGTGACTCCTGTGGTCGCATTGCAAATCAAAGGTTTGGTCGAAGAACTTGAGGAGGAAGAATAACCACAATAGCCAAGCTTTTTAGACTTTTTATCGAACTTCATAGAAGTAAATTTTGCATCTTTGCAACAAATTTGACAAATGCCTAAAATTTCGTTAAAAGGGAAGAATCTACCAACTTCTCCCATTCGAAAATTATCGAAGTATGCATCAGATGCAAAGGCCAAAGGAATCGATGTCATACACCTAAATATTGGTCAGCCTGATATTGAAACCCCTGCAAAAGCACTTCAAGCGATTCAATCTTTTGATAAAAATGTGTTAGCCTATGGTCCATCTGAGGGGTCATTGGCATATCGCCAAAAAATGTGTTCGTACTTTGCAAAACACAACATCGAAGTGCAGCCAGATGATATTTTGGTCACAACAGGCGCTAGTGAAGCGATTATAATGACCTTGGACTGCATCACCAACGAGGGTGATGAGCTTATTATTCCAGAGCCCTTTTATGCAAATTATGATACGTTTGCTGCTGCATGTGGCGTGAAGGTTGTGCCTATATCATCGACAATTGATAGCAATTTTTCATTACCTCCAATTGATGTAATCGAAGGAAAAATAAATGCAAAAACACGAGCGATTTTTATTTGTAATCCAAACAATCCTACTGGGTATGTATATTCAAAAAAGGAGCTCAATGATTTAGCAACCCTAGTAAAAAAGCATGACTTGTTTTTAATCGTCGATGAAGTGTATCGTGAATTTATATATGATGGGGCAGTCCATCACTCTGTCTTAACGATTTCGGGAATTGAAGAGCATGCAATTCTAGTGGATTCCATGTCAAAAAGATACAGCATGTGTGGTGCAAGAATTGGTTGTTTGGTGTCCAAAAACAAAGAGGTTATGGATGCTGCGCTAAAGTTCGCACAATCCCGACTCTCCCCTCCTACTCTGGGGCTACATGCCTCCGAAGCTGCCATGGATGAACCACTGAGTTATCTTGATGAAGTCACGAAAACATACCTTGAGAGACGAAACACCTTAGTTGGATTACTCCAACAGATTCCAGGGATAACTGTCAGCGTTCCTGTAGGGGCTTTCTACTGTCTTGTGCAGCTACCTGTTGAAGATACAGACGTGTTTGCCAAGTGGCTATTAACCTCCTTCAATCACAATGGGAAAACAGTCATGGTAGCACCTGCATCGGGGTTTTATGGTGATCGCAGTCTCGGAAAATCTTTGATTCGAATTGCATTTGTACTCGACATTGAGCGGTTGAAAAAAAGTGTCATTATCCTTGAAAAAGCACTAGTGGCCTATCCTCATACCTTGACATTAAAAGAGCATTCATGATTAGGCAAGGCGTTTCGCTCAAAACCTATAATAGTTTTGGAGTAGTCGCCAAAGCTGCCATGTTTGCAGTTGCAAAAAGTAAAGAAGACCTACAATTGATTCTTAAAGATGAGCGTTTTCATTCGGCTTGGATTTTAGGCGGTGGAAGCAATACAGTGTTTTGCGATACCCCAAAACAACCCATTATCCACGTCGATATTGCTGGTATCAAAATTATTGAAGAGGACAACGAAGATGTTGTGATCAACGTTGGTGCAGGTGTCAACTGGCACGAATTGGTGTTATGGTCTTTGGAGCAGGGGTTTGGAGGTCTTGAAAACTTATCCTTAATCCCTGGAAATGTTGGTGCTGCTCCGATTCAAAATATTGGTGCCTATGGCGTTGAGCTTCAAGATGTTTTTGAGAAATGTTCATTCATTTACAGAAACAATCAAATCATAGAAACATTTGATAAAGCAGCATGCAAATTTGGCTA
>CAXGAP010000053.1:0-5775 GCA_964008075.1 uncultured Flavobacteriaceae bacterium | reverse complement strand
ATTATTTTATTTATAACCCCTCAATTTTAGGGGTTATAAATTTCGAATTTTCTATTTTTTATTGATTTCACAAAATCAAGTATAGATAGTACGAAATAAGTATTTATTTTCGCTTTTCCTTAAAAATATTGTATTTCTTCATTCCAACAGAAGCAATGTTGTTACAATATTACAGACAGATGGATATATTTGGAACGCTATGATCACAAAACAAGGACTTTACGACCCCCAATTTGAGCACGACAACTGCGGTGCAGGCTTTATATGTAGCTTGGAGGGTAAACGCACAAACGATATTATCCACAAAGCACTTGACATTCTCGTTAAGCTAGAACACAGAGGTGCTGTTAGTGCCGATGGGAAAACAGGTGATGGAGCTGGAATTCTTATCGATATCCCTCACGACTTTCTACAACAAGTTTGTAATTTTGATTTGCCAGAACCAACAACATACTCCCTAGGTATGGTGTTTTTACCTGCAAAAGAAAACCAAAGACAGTTTTGTATAGACACACTCAATGAGGAGTTTGAAAAACAGGGACTCGAGGTCATCGGATGGAGAGAAGTTCCTACAAATCAAATGGTCGTTGGTGAGATTGCCGGACGTACACTTCCCCACATTGAGCAAGTTTTTGTCCGCACCGCTCAGGGCGTAACACTCAACGAAAAAGAACTCAATACCAAAACTTTTATCGCGCGAAAAATTGCAGAACACAAGGTGTATGCAACCAAAATGTCGCAATCCAGTTATTTTTATTTGCCGAGTTTATCAACAAGGACGTTAATTTACAAAGGCCTACTTGTTCCAGAAGACATCGAAAGATTTTATACGGACTTAACTGACAAGCGCGTGGTGACAAGACTCGCTTTAGTCCATCAGCGTTTTTCCACCAACACATTCCCAACATGGGATTTGGCACAACCTTTCCGTTATATGTGTCACAACGGGGAAATCAACACCTATCGTGGAAACCTCAACCGTATGAAGGCACGTGAGGAACTACTGAAAAGTGACTTTTTTGGGGATGACATCCAATCCATTTTACCAATCGTCTTAAACGGTAAATCTGATTCTGCATCCATGGATATGGTCGTTGAACTATTACTTCATACGGGCCGATCACTCCCCGAAGTCATGATGATGATGGTTCCTGAGGCATGGGAAAAGCACAAAAGTATGGACCCTGTCAAAAAAGCATTTTATTCCTTTAACTCCTGTATCATGGAGCCCTGGGATGGCCCTGCTTCTATTCCGTTTACAGATGGAAATTATATTGGAGCACTTCTCGACCGAAACGGCTTACGACCCTCTAGATACACAGTGACCAAAGACGGCTATGTTGTAATGTCTTCCGAGACTGGTGTCACGGAAATCGAGCCGAAAAATGTAGCCACACACGGCCGCCTTGAACCAGGTCGTATGTTTCTTGTGGATATGAATGAAGGACGTATTGTCGAAGACAAAGAGATTAAAGGCATTATATCCTCAAATCAACCTTATCAAAAATGGTTGGATGAAAACTTATTACCCTTAAAAGACGTTCCTTACACGGGCAACAAAACACCACAAGAACGAACAGGATATTGGCAAAGGTTAAAAGGGTTTGGATACACGGAGGAGGATATCAAAACTTTGATCATCCCTATGATGTCAGCCGGAAAAGAAGCGATTGGCTCCATGGGTACGGATACCCCACTCGCTGTGCTTTCTCATAAACCACAATTGCTGTACAACTACTTTAAGCAGCTTTTTGCACAGGTCACCAACCCTCCACTTGATGGAATCCGGGAAGAAATCGTAACCGACACTTCCCTTTCTATTGGTAGTGACTATAATTTGTTTTCGGTCGACCCTATACACGCTAAAAAATTACGCATACAAAATCCGATTATCTCTAACGAGGATTTGGATAAAATTAAGTTTATCAAACACCAAGACTTTCAAGCTGCGTCCGTGTCTGTTTTATACGATGTTGAAAAGAATCACAATGGTCTACAACAGGCCATTAAAGATATTATCAACAAAGTCAAAGAAAAAGTTAGTGATGGAGCCAACATTATCATTTTATCGGATCGAGGAGTAAATCAAAATCTAGCTCCTATTCCAATGTTATTGGCGTGCTCTGCTGTTCATCACGGATTGACCAAGCATAACATACGTTCGAAGTTTGGGATTGTGATTGAATCTGCCGAACCTCGTGAACCCCATCATTTTGCGACTTTATTCGGTTATGGTGCAAGCGCGATCAACCCTTATATGGTCAATGAGATTATTGACAATCTGGTCAGTTCACAAGATCAGATTCAAATCACTACTGATCAAGGCATTGAGAATTTCAATAAGGCAATCGCCAAGGGTCTGATCAAAATCATGAATAAAATTGGGATTTCCACACTTCAATCCTATCGCGGTGCACAGATTTTTGAGGCACTTGGGTTGAATCAGAAATTCATCAATGAGTTCTTTTGCAATACACCAACACGAATTGAGGGGATTGGGCTGTTTGAAGTTGAAAAAGAAATTTCTGATCGCCATCATCAAGCATTTTCGGAAGTAAAAGCTGATGGAGATACAGATTTGGAAATTGGCGGAAGCTATCGCTGGAGACGAAATGGTGAGGCACATATGCTCAATCCTGCCACTATCGCCAAGCTACAGTTTGCAACTCAACAAAACAAATACGAAAGCTATGAAGAGTTTGCCAAGTTGGTCAACGACCAATCACGGCAACTGATGACCATCCGTGGCATGTTTTCATTTACCGACCTCGACCCCATTCCGATCGAGGAAGTAGAGCCATGGACAGCCATTGCCAAGCGTTTTAAAACTGGAGCCATGTCACTGGGATCTATCAGCGAAGAGGCCCATGAAACCCTGGCGAAAGCCATGAACCGCATTGGCGGGAAAAGTAATTCTGGTGAAGGTGGTGAAGACCCCCGGCGGTTTGATAGAGATGAAGATGGAGATTGGCGCAACAGTGCAATTAAGCAAGTTGCATCAGGCCGTTTTGGTGTCTCGTCTCACTATTTGGCAAATGCGAAAGAGATTCAAATCAAAATGGCACAGGGTGCAAAACCCGGCGAGGGAGGGCAACTTCCTGGCCCAAAAGTCAACCCATATATCGCATCTGTTCGGAACTCAACTCCTTATGTTGGTTTGATTTCACCGCCACCCCATCACGATATTTATTCAATCGAAGATTTGGCGCAACTTATTTATGATCTGAAAAACGCCAATCGAGAAGCCCGCGTGAATGTCAAGTTGGTTTCTGAAGTTGGAGTCGGTACCATTGCTGCTGGTGTTGCAAAAGCCAAAGCTGATGTGATTTTGATTTCGGGTTATGACGGCGGAACTGGCGCATCACCCCTAACCTCTTTAAAACACGCTGGATTACCTTGGGAGCTGGGAATCGCCGAAGCACAGCAAACGCTTGTCTTAAATGATCTTCGTGGTCGGATTGTATTGGAGTGTGACGGTCAGATGAAAACGGGTCGAGACGTAGCAATTGCCTGTTTGCTCGGTGCTGAAGAATTTGGTTTTTCAACTGCGCCTTTAGTTGCAACAGGATGTATTATGATGCGTGCCTGTCACCTTAATACCTGCCCAGTTGGAATCGCCACACAAGACCCAGAGCTTCGTAAAAACTTCAAGGGAAAACCTGAGCATGTTGTCAATTATATGCATTTTGTTGCTGAGGAATTGAGAAGTATCATGGCACAACTCGGATTTAGAACTCTTGATGAAATGGTCGGGCAAAGTCAGAAACTAAACATGAGCGATGCGATTGACCACTTTAAGGCCAAGGGCATTGACCTGTCGAATATATTATACAAGCCACAGGTTGCCAAAGGAACTCCTGAAAGGAATACTGAAAAACAAGATCATAAACTGGAAAATGTTCTTGATTTCACACTGATCTCTAAAGCAAGTAAAGCCATTCAAAAATTAGAACCGCAAACCCTAGCGTTCCCTATCAAAAACACGGATCGAAGTGTAGGCGCCATTTTAAGCAACGAAATCTCGAAAAAATATGGTGCAGACGGTCTTCCTGAAGACACCCTGACCATACATTTTACAGGTTCTGCAGGGCAAAGTTTCGGATGTTTTGCTACCAAAGGACTGCATTTGGAAACGATCGGAAACTGCAATGACTACTTTGGCAAGGGTCTTTCGGGTGCTCGACTGGTTGCCAGAATTCCTGACGATGTTTCCTATAAAGCTGAAGAGAATATTATCATAGGAAATGTTGCTCTATATGGTGCAACTGCTGGTGAGGCCTATATCAATGGGATTGCTGGTGAGCGTTTTTGTGTCCGCAATTCTGGGGCAACCGCAGTCGTTGAAGGCATTGGAGATCATGGTTGTGAGTATATGACTGGCGGTGTCGCCGTTATACTCGGAGAATTTGGACGTAATTTTGCTGCTGGAATGAGTGGCGGAATCGCTTATCTGTATTCTGCTGACGGTACGTTTGATGAGCGTAACTTCAATATGGAAATGATTGGGCTAGAAGATCCTTCATCAGATGATCAAGATCACTTACAAGAGCTGCTCAACAAACATGTGAAGTACACCGCGAGCAACAAAGCATCTGCAATTCTCAACAATTGGGAAGGGGAGAAAAAGAATTTTATCAAGGTGATGCCAACGGACTACAAGAAAGCACTTGCTCGCTTGGCAGAAGAAGCCAAACAAGAAGTAAATTGATATGGGAAAACTAAGAGGGTTTTTAGAGTATGACCGAATTGACGAGGCAAACATACCTGTCGCTGACCGAGTCAAAAACTATAAGGAGTTTACGGTTCATCCTGGCGAAGAAAAGCTTCAAGATCAAGGGGCGCGTTGCATGGATTGTGGTGTTCCTTTTTGCCATAGTGGTTGTCCACTCGGTAATATGATTCCAGACTTTAACGATGCTGTGTATCAAAATAACTGGCAAAAAGCCCTTCGGATTTTACATTCCACAAACAACTTCCCTGAGTTTACAGGCCGACTGTGTCCTGCCCCATGTGAAGCAGCATGTGTTTTGGGCATCATCAACCCACCTGTTTCGATTGAAATGATTGAAAAATACATCGTTGAACGTGGTTTTAAAGAAGGGTGGATTCAGGCAAACCCACCAAAAAACAGAACTGGAAAAACCATTGCTGTTGTCGGTTCTGGTCCTGCTGGACTGGCTGCTGCCCAACAACTCAACAGAGCGGGTCATACCGTCACGATTTTTGAAAGAGACGATAAAGTAGGTGGATTATTGCGATATGGTATTCCCGATTTTAAAATGGAAAAACATATCATCGAGCGTCGTGTGTCGATTCTTGAGGAGGAAGGCATTCTCTTTGAAACGGGAATTGAAGTTGGCAAAAACTACAGTGTCGAAGAACTCAAGAGTTTTGATGCTGTCGTTCTTTGTGCAGGCGCTACTGTTCGCAGAAGATTACCAATCCCTGGGTCAGATGCCAAAGGGGTTGTACAAGCCATGGACTTTTTACCAAAAAGCAACCGATGGGTTGACGGACTCACTGATGTCGACCCGGAACTTCACGCGCAAGGCAAAAACGTCATTGTGATTGGGGGCGGAGATACAGGTTCTGACTGTATTGGCACATCAAACCGTCAAGGGGCGGCTAGTGTGACTAATTTTGAGATCATGCCTAAACCAGCTGATGATAGAACAGCGGAACACCCTTGGCCCTACTGGCCCTTTAAACACAAAACATCTTCCTCTCATGAAGAAGGTAGTGAGCGGGAGTTTAGCATCATGACCAAAGAATTTG
>CAXGAP010000052.1:0-5783 GCA_964008075.1 uncultured Flavobacteriaceae bacterium | reverse complement strand
GCTAAGCGATTTCGACAATGATTGTAAAAACATATTGTTAAAACAAATCGATGATATTCTCAATAAGTCATACATTTACCGATTGAAAATCAAAGGGAATTTTGAGCAAAAAGTTGAACCGATGAAGAGAGTAACTGAAAATCTAATAAAATAACATGATTAAAACGGATATCGTTATCATAGGAGCAGGTCCTGTTGGTTTATTTGCTGTATTTGAAGCGGGATTGATGAAGCTTAGATGTCACCTAATTGATGCTATTCCACAAGCTGGAGGTCAGCTATCTGAAATATACCCTAAAAAACCAATATATGATATTCCTGGCTACCCCACTGTCTTAGCAGGAGAATTGGTGGACAAACTAATGGAGCAAGCTGCTCCTTTTAAGCCTGGTTTTACGCTTGGCGAGCGTGCAGAAACCATCGACGAATTACCAAATGGAAACTTTGTCGTTACGACAAGCCAAGGCACCAAACACGAGGCTCCTGTTGTTATGATTGCTGGGGGGTTAGGAAGTTTTGAACCTCGGAAACCCATGATTGAAAACCTGACTGATTTTGAACAAAACGGGGTAAATTATATCGTTAAAGATCCAGATCAATACCTAGGAAAAGAAATCATTATTTCAGGTGGTGGTGATTCTGCGTTAGACTGGGCGATTTATTTTGCAGAGAAAAATGGCTTTGTTCATCTTGTTCATCGCTCTAATCGGTTTCGAGCACACAAAGACTCTGTTGCAAAGGCATATGAACTCGAACAACAGAGTAAACTAAAACTCTACACTTTTTCTGAAGTCAACAAATTAGAAGGTAAACATAAGCTCGAGAAAGTAATCCTCAAAACCAAAGATGGAAACATCCCAATTAAAACTTCTTTATGGTTTCCACTCTTTGGACTATCACCAAAGCTAGGTCCCATCACAGATTGGGGCTTGGAAATTGAAAAAAATGCCATTGTTGTTGACACCTTTGACTACCAAACCAACCGATCAGGTGTTTTTGCAATTGGAGATGTAAACACTTATCCAGGAAAGTTGAAATTGATTTTGTGTGGGTTTCATGAAGCAACACTTGCTGTTCAATCGGCATATAAACAAATCAATCCTGATAAAAAATTTACATTAAAGTATACAACCGTTCAAGGAGTCGAAGGGTTTGATTAATTTCAATGACCAGTTGTGAGTGATATCAATATAACAGTTACAGATCGAGAAGGAGTGTCCCACCAGCTCACTGCCCCTACTGATATTAATATGAATTTGATGGAAGTGTGCAAAAGCTATGATCTTCCTGTTGAAGGGGTTTGTGGTGGCATTGCAATGTGTGCATCTTGTCAAATATATGTACACACTGAACAGCATTTTGGTGAGCGCAACGACGAAGAAGAAGCAATGCTCGACGAGGCCTATCACGTTAAATCGAATTCACGATTGGGATGTCAAATTCCCATCTCAAGTGAACTGGAGGGTGCAACATTCGAGCTCGCCCCAGAGGAGCCATAGCGCTTTGCCAAAAAAGCTTCAATACGCTGACGAGAGTTCTCCCTTATATCTTTCCAAAAAATAGTAATATCAGCAAAATGATAATCCTTAACAAATGACAACCAAAATCGCTTTGGCACTTTTGGCGTTCTAGTCCAGATCATTCCATCGATGATATCAATTTTAACACTCTTTGGGTATAGCTTTTCATCATAGAAAGTGAGCCCCTTGTGCTGATCATAACTAGATGTTTTTTGATCATCCCAAGTGATTGGATTGGTGGTCAGACTACCTTTATACCACTGTTCATAGTCATCAGGCAAGTAGTTTCGTTTGTAGGTATTCCAGGTTACAAACCCACCTGTTTCATCTGGCTTTGTCATAAAAGGAATGCTTTGAAAATAGTCATCCTTTACAGCTATACCAACCAAATAAGCTGCCACCAGCTGATTTTGCAGCGGTTGATCTTCAAAAAAATCTTTTAGCAGTTGACCCGCATGTAGTGTTCCTTGGCTGTGCGATACAATTAAGATTGGACGGCCATAGTTTTCATGCTTTAAATAGTGTTGAAAAGCAGACTTTATATCTCGATATGCCGATTGTAGGGCAGCATCTCCTCCTACTAGTTTAAATTTTTGCTGAAATGAGCGAATGTGCGCATCACGATAAAAAGGCGCAAAGGTTCGCCCAAGTCCATACCAAGCCGAGCATTGGTATTTAATCGCAGTGTTTAAGGTTGCTTGACGATAATTTTTATCCAGAACATCACCATGCCAAGAGTTGTCTTTTGGACTTGTAGTGATGGTTGGATGGATATAAAAAATATCTACATCATAAGGGTTCCCATCTGAATTCACAAAATCGAGTTGTGAGGGCGTGTTTTGAGGATGTACAGCCCAATTCTCCAAATCTGAATAGTCAAGCGGAGCAGTGATGGGCTGATAAATAGAGCTCAAATATCGCTTTGAACATGATTGGAACAGTAATAATGAAATGAGTAAGGTTAGGTAGTTAAATTTCTTTTTCATAATGCAAATATCAATAATTTGAATATATTGCTAAAAATTGCTCAAATGACATCAAAAAATAATATTTCTGTTCTGTTCTGCTTGATTTTTTCATTTTATATTTTGTCCTGCACTAAAGACAAAATAATTGTAGTGGAAGCAGAGCCAAAAAGCGGTTCGAATGTGGCTGGCACAATCACTTTTTCAGAAGATGGTGATCAAGTTATTATGAATGCTGTATTCACAGGGCTAAAACCAGGATCACACGCCATTCACCTACACGAGTTTCCCGATTGCTCTTCTCCAGACGGTAAGTCAACAGGTGGGCATTGGAATCCAACATTTGAGAATCATGGCGCTTGGGGAAATGAAACAGGTTTTCACAGAGGAGATATCGGAAATTTTGAAGCTGATGAAAATGGTGAAGCGACCATTAGTTTCGAAACAGATCTTTGGTGTATAAACTGTGATGATGAAACCAAAAACATTATTGGTAAAGCAGTAATTGTCCATCAAGGGCAAGATGATTTTGTCTCACAGCCCTCCGGAGCTGCTGGTTCAAGGGTGAGCTGTGCAGGGCTGATTCAATAACTCAAGACCACTCACGCTTTTTGTTTTCAGACTCGTAGGCCTTTAATTCTTTTTCAGGAATTACCTTCATCATTGAAGGATGTTGCTCGATGGCAAACTGTAGTTTTTCTACAATCTCATCTACGCTTTCATTTTCGTAATCAATCTCGAGTGGCTGTTTGATTTCCATCGATTGCAAAATCCCTCGTTTCTTTATAAAAATGCCTTTTTTGTCAAAAGAACGTCTAAAACCATCAATCACTATGGGAACAACAATAGGCTTATAAGTTTTGATAATGTGGGCTGTACCCCTTCGTATGGGCTTAAATGGAGTTGTAGTGCCTTGTGGAAAAGTAATCACCCAGCCATCATCCAATGCAGTACCTATCTTTGAAATATCACCCAATTTCACTTGACGTTTGACATCCTTTCCCTTTTCTCTCCAGGTTCTCTCAATTGAAACCGAACCTGTATAGGCAAGGATTCTGGGAAGTATGCCGGATTGCATGGTTTCCTTAGCAGCAACGAAGTAGATGTTGAGTTTTGGCTTCCATAAATAACCCAGGTTTTTGAGGGTGTCTTGCCTCCCTGATAAACTGGCATTAAACACATGAAACATCGCTACAACATCAGCAAAGTATGTTTGATGGTTTGAAACAAAAAGAACGTTTCGTTCGGGAAGATTTAGGATATTTTCAGAACCCTCAATTTGAAGTTCATTAAAACCCTGATATCTTCGATGACTTATCATGCCAAAGATACGAATTAGCCATGTTTTTAGAATATCATAATGACCAAAGGGGTTTCTTTTAAACACTATAAATTTTTATCAAATGTACAAAGGATTTATTTTTGGACTAGAGATAATATCGACTTTATTTCTGCCAACATCATGGCTGTCGCTCCCCAAACGATGTTATCTGACAAGATATATATAGGGACTTCAACGCCATTACTCCCCACCTGACTCGAAAAACCACTGTTTGTATTGAGGAGTTCATGCGCAGAAACTGGAATGACTTCTTGAACTTCATTGGCATCAATCATCAACTCAGTTTTACCCTCTGTATAGCCCAAAAAGCAATCGACCAAAAAACGACTTGGGGGAATATATAGGGGTGTCAATTCTTTAATAAGCGTAACATCCTTTGCTGAAATACCAATTTCCTCTTGAAGCTCACGTTTTGCAGCATCCCAAGGGCTTTTGTCAGTCGACTCCATTTGACCACCTGGAAAACCAATCTGATTGGAATGAACCCCAGGGTATGTTGATCGTCGGATGAAATAAAAAAAAGTCTCATGATCAATGCCTTCATGGAACAAACAAACAACTGCTGCTTTTTTTGGATTATTAATTGGCTTCTCTATTAGTTGTTTTCGAAATGGTGGAGCCATCGTCAGTTGTTGCGCAAGTCCAGGTAAATTCATTTCACGTATTTTTGGTAAAAATTCTAAAAATGAATGAAATTGCATAATAGATATATCCTTTACTATTTTGGCTTCTTACTTGTGCTGGGCTGTGTTACAAAGCCAAGTACAAAACCCGCACCCAAAGCGCCAACTCCTGTACGTAAAAATACCAATATCGTTGAAGTAAAACATAAAAAAGAAGATTTTGTTTTAACAGATGACAATGCGATTCCCTTTTTCTTTGAATATGCAAAAAAGAATCTTGAAAATCGATTGAAAATTGAAACAGATTATGGGAATTTTAGCATTGAACTCAGTAAAAAAACGCCTTATCACAGAGCAAACTTTATTTATTTGACAAAAGAAAAATACTTTGATGGCACTTTTTTCCACCGTGTCGTGCCTGATTTTATTATTCAAGGTGGTAATTCAGACCATAAAAGTACTTCACAAAAAAGAAGACACATCGGCAAATACCTACTCCCACCAGATACTCGAAATGGGTTGCGTCATCACAGAGGTGCAATATCGATGCCCAGCAGTGAAATTGAGAATCCACATCGACTCGCTTCTCCTTATGAGTTTTTTATCGTGCAAAAATCTCCTGGAGCATATCATCTAGACGGAAAATACACTGTGTTTGGATATGTCGTTGAGGGAATGGACGTTGTTGATCAGATCAATCGAGTGCCGATTGATAAAAGAGAGTGGCCAAAAGATAATATCAGAATGAAAGTCAGTATCATCAAATGATTATAATGACTTCAATAACAAGGTTTCTGTTGGTTTGGATGTCTTAAGCCGATTTGATTTTGACTGACCAGTGAAATGAAAAACGACTGACTTCATCACCACTTTCATCAATACCAACGCTGGTAAACCAGTGAAGTTGGCCGTCGCCAGAAGATATCGCCTTTTGAACCAAATCCTTTGCATCCTGAGCTTGTTCACATGAAAAGCGTATCCTTCCTTTAGCCTTTTTTGAAAAACTAGCCTTGGTCCCTATCACAAGCATCGAAACTGGTTTATTTTGTTCTTCGATCTCACGCATCATCAGTGTACCTGTCGTGAGTTCAGCAGCCATGCCCTGCACAGCCCAAAACAACGAACGAAAAGGATTCTGATTGATCCATCGTAATCTCACTGAAGCCTCAACTCTATCATCATTTATGTCTGAAATTCGTATGCCACTAAAATAAACAAGTGGTAATTTGAAGAGAGTAAAATACCGAATGGATTGTTTTGTGATTTTCATACCCAAAGATAAAAGATAATTTTTTTAGTACTTTGTTATGAATATTACGTTTTAATAAATTAA
>CAXGAP010000051.1:0-5796 GCA_964008075.1 uncultured Flavobacteriaceae bacterium | reverse complement strand
CTCTCAACTTCAGCTGTGCCCATTCTGTGGCCAGATACATTGAGCACATCATCGACACGCCCTGTGATCCAATAATAGCCGTCTGCATCACGCCGAGCGCCATCACCAGTAGTATACGCATTATCAAAAGTTGAAAAGTAGGTATCCACAAAACGTTGATGATCACCGTATACAGTCCTCATTTGACCGGGCCAACTATCGAGAATGATCAAATTGCCCTCTGTCTCGCCCTCCAATATTTCTCCATTTTGATCGACTAGGGCTGGTCGGATACCAAAAAATGGTTTACTGGCAGAGCCAGGTTTCATCTCCGTGACACCAGGTAGGGGTGTAATCAAAACTCCACCAGTTTCGGTTTGCCACCATGTATCCACAATGGGGCATCTGCTCTCGCCCACACAGTGATAATACCACTCCCATGCTTCTGGATTGATTGGTTCTCCAACGCTTCCAAGTATCCTGAGCGATTTTCTGGATGTTGTTTTAACCGGCGAATCCCCCTCTCGCATCAGAGCTCGAATGGCCGTAGGCGCGGTGTAACATATATTAACTTGATGTTTGTCACACACTTGCCAAAATCTTGATGCATCTGGATAATTTGGCACACCCTCGAACATCAGTGTGACTGCTCCGTTAGCCATTGGACCATAAACAATGTAGGTATGCCCTGTTACCCAGCCCACATCTGCAGTACACCAATATATATCGCCTGGGTGATAATCGAAAACGTATTCGTGTGTCATGGAGGCATACACCATGTATCCTCCCGTGGTGTGCAATACACCCTTTGGTTTTCCAGTCGAGCCTGAGGTATACAAAATAAATAATGGATCCTCTGCATTCATCTCTTCACATGGGCATTCATCCTCAACGTTTTGCTCAAGCTCATGCAGCCATGCATCTCTCCCCTCTTGCCATGCAATCGGGTTGCCGGTATTTTTAATCACCAAAACTTTCTCGAGGCTGTTAACGAGATCATTTTCAATGGCAGCATCAACATTGGCTTTAAGTGGAATTATTTTTGCGCCGCGAACGCCTTCATCAGCTGTTATCACGATATTGGACTGACAATCGTGTATGCGTCCCGCTAAAGCATCAGGTGAAAAGCCACCAAAAACAACACTGTGTATCGCACCAATACGTGCACATGCCAGCATGGCGACAGCAGCCTCGGGGATCATGGGCATGTAAAGGGTAACTCTGTCTCCTTTTTTGGCACCCAGGGATTTTAAGGCGTTGGCAAATTTTGATACACGCTGGTGGAGTTCACCATAGGTGATTTTCATGTCATTTTTGGGATCATCGCCTTCCCAAATGATGGCTACATCATCTTTTTTCTCAGGAAGATGACGATCTACACAGTTATAGCATGCATTCAAGACGCCGTCGGCAAACCATTTTATGTGGACATCGTCCTTGGCGTATGAAACGTCTTTGATCTCAGTAAATGGTTTGAACCAATCAATACGATTTGCCTGAGCCGCCCAAAAAGCCTCATTGTCATTCACTGACGATTGATACATTTCGTTGTATGTATTCTCATCAATCAATGCATGTGATTTTGTGCTTTCATTTACAGGATATTTTTTTGTCATTGGTCACCCATCTGTAACGTTTCTTTTGCAACTATTCTGCATTTAATTTTATTGCTAAGCTAGAGGTAGCTCAAAAAAATAAAAAGGAGAGAGGAATGTCCATAACCAGAAGAACCTTTGCCAAGGCCAGTTTGGGTGTCGGCGCTTTGATGACCACGCAACCCAATATGTTTGCGATGGAAAATGAGATTATAAAAAGGGTTATTCCTTCCTCTGGAGAAATGATTCCTGTAATTGGTGTGGGAACGAATCGCTACGGTGTGGGTAACGATCAGTCAGCCAGAGTACCATTGAAAGCAGCTTTGGAAAAATTTCATGAGCTTGGTGGCACTGTCATCGACACTGCACCCACATATGGCAGTTCTGAGATCGTGCTGGGTGAGTTGATCGCTGAAATCGGCGTACAAAAAGACTTATTTCTTGCCAGTAAGGTCGACCGTCGCAATATTCACGACAATACAGTTGGATTTCACGAATCCTTCAAACGCTTTGATACGAAAAAGTTTGATTTGATGCAGGTACACAATTTTAAAGACTGGGAAAACTCCTTGGCTTTTCTAAAAGAGCAGAAAGCTGCTGGAATAATTCGTTATATCGGTATGACCACACATATGCCAAGTCAATATGATTTAATGGAACAAGCCATCAAAGAGCATACTCTGGATTTTATCCAAGTGAATCTCTCCTTAGCCAATCAGAGGAGCTCAAGTGAGCGCGTCATTCCTATGGCCAAGGACAATGGGGTTGCAGTGCTCATCAATCGTCCCTTCGGTGGAGGCGGCGTTTTTTCTAAACTTAGTAAAGCAAAATTGCCAGCGTGGACAACAGAATTTGAATGTGAGAGTTGGGCGCAATTTCTTCTTAAATACTCACTCTCTGAACCAGGCGTGACAGCGACGATTCCAGGCATGACCAAAACACGACATGTCATGGACAATATGAGAGGTGGAATGGGCGAAATGCCAAGTGCGAACCTCAGAAAAAGACAGGAAAGATTCTTTGATAATTTATAATTTCGGGTAACCAGCCTGTTGGATGAATTCTTCGAGATTACCACCTTCAAAAAACAGAGCTTCAATCTGAATATTTCGTGCCGCCTGAAGATCGGTTTCTTTATCACCAATCAGTAGGCTATTCTCTTTATCTATCGACCACGAGGAGATTAAATCCTGCAACATGCCGCTACCGGGTTTTCGCCAGTTGCAAACTGCTTTGTATTTATTTATTTTTGCGTCCACGTGATGTGGGCAATATCTGATGTCATCGATATTCGCTCCATGCTTAGCGAGCTCAGATCGCATATGATCGTGAATTTGATTTATATCCTCTTCTGTATATAAACCCCTGCCCACACCGGATTGATTGGTGACCACAAAAACCCAATAATTGGCGTCATTAAATCGTTTAATGGTACTTATAGCTCCCTCTATCCACACCCAATCCTGAACTTTATAAATATATCCCTTATCTTGATTGAGGACTCCATCCCGGTCGAAGAATACGGCTGGCCTCATATCACCGGTATTGATCATGTTTCAAATAGACTGTTTTCAGCAATTTCACAAAGCGTGTGACCTATCGCAATGTGCATCTCTTGAATGCGCGGAGTGTGTGTTGATGGAGCACGAATTGCGATATCTGCAAGATTACCGGCTTCACTGGGATTTTGCCCTGTCAGTGCAATGCTTTTGACGCCACATTCGCTTGCCATTTTGATGGCCTCAATCACATTGGCGCTGTTACCGCTGGTTGAAATGCCAACCAGCACGTCACCGATTTTGGCCAAACCCTGCAATTGTCTGGAGAATATCTCACTGTATTCGTAGTCATTGGCAATCGCCGTAACCGCCGATGCATTGGTTGTTAATGCAATTGCCGGAAGTGGTCGCCGTTCCTTTAAAAAGCGCCCTAAAAATTCGGCTTCCAAATGCTGTGCGTCACCAGCTGAACCGCCGTTGCCACAAAAAAATACCTTTCCTCCTTGTCGCAATGCTTCAGTGATCATTTCAGCTGCTTTTTGCACATCATCAGATATTTTTGTAATGGCAGTGAAACTGTCCGCCGCGTTTTGTAATATTTGATTCGCTGAATTCATTTTGCCTCACCTATTATTATCTAATGGAACTTTCATTTTTTCTGACAAGCACTTTCAGGTCCTCGTTTTGCGAAGACCAAATCATTGATTCTAATATAACAAACTTCATTGAGAGCTCTGTCCTGAAGAATGGGTTTTTTTTCTTTTTCTTTATCACCCTTAAATAAACGTGTCACGTTCAATGCATCGTAATTTATCTCTTTTCCTTGGTATTGAGTCTGTGCTTCTTCTCGGTGCTGTTCGCAGTCCAATCGTCTAACTCTTCTGATATTTTCATAGGCATACCATTCATCCATATCTTTTACGGTAAAAAAACCATAACAAAGATCGTAATCTCTCATTACGTGTAAGGCCGTTATTTTTGTTTTGTTGGCAGTCATGCGATTTTCTTGGGTAGTAGCACAACCAGAGATCAACACCAATAACAAAAGGCAGTGAATTCCATTTTTATACATCGGTTTCCGCTCTGCATATTTAAGGTTCATGATCATTATTGTAGCCGTTTATCCGCAAAAATTTCATTATTTATCTATTAAATAAAACAATATTTAAAGACAATTAAGTTACTTAAATCATTGAAATAATTATTTTTTTCAAATTTTGAAGTAAAAATAATAATAAAAAATACTGCATTATTAGAAAATCTAGGATACCGTTACCCTGTTTTTATGGTGGTTTGCTTGATGGATATAACTCAATGAAGCGAAGAACGATAAAAAAAGATCGTGCGCTGAGCACCCTTGCCTTTGATTGGTCTAAAATCAGAGTGAAGTACCACCGACTCTTTTCTATGCCCATAGTTTGCATACTCGCCGTGACGTGTTCGCACGAACCAAATGTGCTTGATCAAATCAAAGAAAAAGGCGAACTGCATGTGGTTACACTCACGAGCCCCACAACTTTCTATCAAGATGACATGCAAATGACCGGACCCGAGTACGATCTGGTGAATGAGCTCGCCAAAAATCTGGGTGTGAAGCTGGTCATCAAAGTGGTGGATAAAATTGCCGACATAAAACCGGCGCTGGAATCCGGCAAAGGTCACTTGGCAGCAGCTGGAGTTACGCCAACAGAAAACTGGAGTGAGAATCTGAGCTTTGGATACCCTTATGCCAATGTGGATACACATCTAATCTACAAACGTGGCACCACAAAACCTCTTTCTGTGGAAAACATTGTGGGACGAAAAATTGAAATCACCAGCGAGATCGATCACGAAGAAGCGCTTGAAGAATTGAAGATAGACTACCCCAACTTAACTTGGTCAACCAATGCCTCACAGGGTGTAGAAGAATTAATGAGCAGAGTGGATCTAGAAGAGATTGATTTTACAATTGCCGACAGCAATGAATTTGCTCTGCAACGACACATCAATCCAGAATTAAGGGTGGCATTGGATCTTAAAAAGAACAAAGAACTGGCATGGGTTTATAAGAAAAAAGGCACACGAGAATTGAGAGAACAAGCCGATAATTTCCTTATAGAAGCCGAACGAGAGGGTTTGGTGACTCAAATCAATGAACGCTATTATGGGTATGCGGATGCATTGGATTATGTGGACACCAGAACCTTTATTGAGCACGTCCAAAGTCGCTTGCCTAAATACAAAGAAAATTTTGTCTCTGCCGGCATGCAATTTGATGTGGACTGGCGCCTCTTAGCCGCCATCGGATACCAAGAGTCGCACTGGCAACCCAGAGCAATCTCTAAAACAGGTGTCCGGGGTTTGATGATGCTCACGCTCACCACCGCCAAAGAATTAAATATCAAGAATCGCTTGGATCCTGCCAGCAGCATTCGCGGGGGTGCTGAATATTTTGTTAAGCAGTGGCATCGTCTCCCTGAAACAATCACGGAGCCAGATCGTAGCTGGTTTGCCTTGGCTGCTTATAACGTCGGTTACGGTCACCTCAAAGACGCGTGGCAAGTGGCTGAGTTTCAAGGAAATGATCCGACCCGCTGGGACAACGTCAGCAAATCTTTACCGCTTTTGGCGAATAAGAAATGGTATCCGTTTTTAAGTCATGGCTATGCCAGGGGCTGGGAACCGGTAATTTATGTAAACAACATTCGCAGTTACTACGAAATCTTAACCTCGATTACCGA
>CAXGAP010000050.1:0-5825 GCA_964008075.1 uncultured Flavobacteriaceae bacterium | reverse complement strand
CGCACGATATTGTCTGTACCATCCTTTTGCAACACAAAAACATGAGGTGTTTTTGTCGCACCATATTGAGGATAAATCTGCTGTCCAACATCTTGTAAATAAGGAAAAGTAAAGCCTTTTTCTTCTGCACGTACTTTCATATCTGAAAGTTCATCGCCATCGATGGCTGCAGGGTCATTGGGGTTTATCGCAATGACAGGGTATCCCTGCACGCTATACTTGTTGTCCAACGCAATAATTCGATCTTCGTAGGCAACTGAATAAGGACAGGTATTGCAAGTGAAAATGACAATAAATCCTTTTGCATCTGTAAAGTAAGAAAGTGATACCATTTTGCCATCGACATTGGGCAAAGAGAAATCTGTGGCATCATCGCCAATTTGATATCCATCGCCTGATACTGAATCGTTAGGTATGGATAGAAATAAAAAACTGAGAGTTAATAAAATGATTTTCATAATGTGAATAATTAAAAGTAAGAATTGACTTCTGCAAACAATTCTTCCTTGGAAAATGACTGTTCGTAAAATCCGCGGCGACCGTTGTTGTAAATCAACGTGGCGGGCAAAGCACCACTCCATTTGGTGCTGATTTGGTTGATCCAAAAGTTTTCATCTGCATCGTCTAGATGCACCACCTTTGATCTGAGCTTGTGTTTCTCAACAAAGGGCATTAGTCTTTTTTGTTTGTGCTTTGGGAAATCGAGACTCACAAGCAACACCTCAACATCATCTCGTTGATTGAGTTCTTCAAAATAGGGCAACTCTTTGATGCAAGGTGCGCACCACGTTGCCCAAAAATTAACAACTTGAACTCTTTCGCTTTCTAGAAATAGTAAAGGCTTTAGCTGTTCGTAATTCAGAGAAGCAACATCTTTTTGTTGCGCAAACGAGCAGCATGTAACCAAAAGAACAAATAAAATACGATTTGGATTCATACCCTAAATGTACAGAAGTTTATGTGATTGGTAATCCTACTGATTAAACTTTAACATTTTTTGAAAGAATGTATTTTCAACAAAAGCTGTTTTCATATTGTTAATTTCTTTCACTGTTCTTGATCCTATATTTTACGACTAAGTTTTAAATTAGCAACCATGCCACAAACCACCCAATATACAGAAGATAATATCCGATCTCTTGATTGGAAAGAGCATATTCGTATGCGCCCCGGTATGTATATTGGCAAGCTCGGCGATGGGTCATCTGCCGATGATGGGATTTATATTTTACTCAAAGAGGTGCTCGACAACAGTATTGATGAGTTTGTCATGGGTGCTGGAAAAACCATTGAAATTGCTGTGAAAGAGGGACAAGTCACTGTTCGTGACTATGGACGTGGAATCCCTTTGGGAAAGGTGGTTGATGTCGTGTCGCGTATGAACACTGGTGGTAAGTATGACACACGCGCTTTTAAAAAATCAGTTGGTCTAAATGGGGTTGGTACAAAAGCAGTCAATGCCCTTTCGACCTATTTTAAGGTCGAATCCATTCGCGATGATCAATCAAAGGTTGCTGTTTTTGATCGAGGAGAGCTCATAGAAGACCCTGCACTAGAACCGAGCAGTAAACGCAAAGGCACATCTGTGTCTTTTGTACCAGACGAAAGCATTTTTAAGCACTTTCGATATCGCCATGAGTACATCGTTCGAATGCTCAAAAACTATGTATATCTCAATCCAGGACTGACTATTGTCTTTAATGGCGAGAAATACAAGTCCGAAAATGGATTAAAAGATCTGCTTGAAGACAACAACAATGCTGAGGATATGCTTTATCCCATCATCCATTTGCGTGGCAATGATATTGAGGTGGCTATCACACACAGCAAAACACAATACAGCGAAGAATATCACTCCTTTGTCAATGGGCAACACACAACCCAAGGTGGTACCCATCAATCTGCTTTTAGAGAAGCCATCGTAAAGACTGTTCGAGAACACTATGGCAAAAATTTTGACGCATCAGATATTCGAAAATCTATCATATCAGCCATCAGTATAAAGGTCATGGAACCAGTGTTTGAGTCCCAAACAAAAACCAAGCTGGGATCAACAGAAATGGGTGGTGATTTGCCAACTGTTCGCACATATATCAATGATTTTATTGGAACTAAACTCGATAATTATCTGCATAAAAACCCCACAACTGCCGAGCAACTTCAACGCAAAATCTTACAGGCTGAAAAAGAGAGAAAAGAACTCTCTGGTATAAGAAAATTGGCACGTGAACGAGCCAAAAAAGCGAGTTTACACAACAAAAAATTACGTGATTGTCGCATCCATTTGGGGGATATGAAAAAAGAAAGACGATTAGAGTCAACTCTTTTTATTACAGAGGGAGACTCTGCAAGTGGATCGATCACAAAATCGAGAGATGTCAATACCCAAGCAGTGTTTAGTTTGCGAGGTAAACCCATGAATTCGTATGGCATGAGCAAAAAAATTGTTTATGAAAATGAAGAATTCAACTTGCTGCAAGCAGCACTAAATATTGAAGAAAGTTTGGAAGATTTACGCTACAATAATATCGTTATCGCTACAGATGCTGACGTAGATGGTATGCACATTCGTTTGTTGTTGATCACATTCTTTTTACAGTTCTTTCCAGAACTGATTAAAGAGGGTCATCTGTATATCTTGCAAACCCCACTTTTTAGGGTGAGGAACAAAAAAGAAACGATTTATTGCTACTCAGAGCAGGAGCGAGTTGATGCCATCAATAAGCTAGGACAGAAGCCTGAAATCACTAGGTTTAAAGGCTTGGGCGAGATTTCACCTGACGAATTCAAACACTTCATTGGGGATAATATTCGTTTGGACCCCATTATGTTAGATCGAGCTGTTGGTATAGATGAAATGTTGTCATTTTATATGGGTAAAAACACCCCAAAAAGGCAAGAGTTTATTATTGATAATCTAAAAGTCGAACTTGATCAATTAGAGGAGTAGTATGGACGAGAACTTGGACAAACATTTCGACGAATCACAAGATACCCTTGTAAAGGTTACAGGAATGTATAAGGATTGGTTTTTGGACTATGCCTCATACGTAATTCTTGAACGTGCTGTCCCTGCCATTGCCGATGGATTAAAACCAGTGCAAAGGCGTATCCTTCACTCGATGCGTGAATTAGACGATGGGCGCTACAACAAAGTGGCAAATATCGTTGGGCATACCATGCAATATCACCCACATGGCGATGCAAGTATTTCTGATGCGATGGTTCAAATCGGTCAAAAGGACTTGCTGATCGACACCCAAGGGAATTGGGGAAATATCCTCACTGGCGATAGTGCTGCTGCTTCGCGATATATCGAAGCTCGTCTATCAAAGTTTGCGCTTGAAGTTGTCTATAGCCCCAAAGTAACCCAGTGGCAACTGTCTTATGATGGGAGGAAAAAAGAACCAATTCAACTGCCAGTAAAATTTCCACTACTGCTCGCACAGGGTGGTGAGGGGATTGCTGTCGGATTGTCAACCAAGATCTTACCTCATAATTTTATTGAATTGATTGATGCATCGATCAAACACCTCAAAGGAAGACGATTTGAGTTATACCCTGATTTTCCAACAGGTGGTGTGATGGACATTGGTCAATACAACGATGGACTGAGAGGGGGCAAAATTCGTGTTCGTGCAAAGGTTTCTCAACTCGACAAAAACACTCTGGTCGTACGAGAAATTCCATTTAGTACAACCACTTCTTCTCTGATTGACTCTATTTTGAAAGCCAATGACAAGGGTAAAATAAAAATCAAAAGAATTGAGGATAATACAGCTGCTGAGGTTGAAATTCTAATCCATCTACCAGCCAATATATCGCCTGATAAAACCATTGATGCCCTCAATGCCTTCACAGCCTGTGAGACTTCTATTTCACCACTTGGCTGTATTATCGAAGACAACAAACCTCTTTTTATAGGGGTAAGTGAAATGTTGCGCAGATCAACAGACAACACTGTTTCGATACTCGAGCAGGAGTTGTTGGTAAAAAAGGCAGAATTGGAAGAGCAATGGCACTTTGCATCTCTCGAGCGTATTTTTATTGAGAATCGAATCTATCGTGACATCGAAGAACAAGAAACTTGGGAGGGTGTGATACAAGCCATTCACAAAGGGTTAGCACCTCATATTAGTCATTTAAAACGAGAAGTAAACGACGACGACGTTGTTCGATTGACAGAAATCCGAATCAAGCGAATTTCAAAATTTGATCTTGACAAAGCCCAACAACGCATTGATGCCCTCGAGGCTGATTTGGCACAAGTAAAGCATGACCTTGCTAATTTGACAGATTTTGCAATCAGTTACTTCAAGCACCTAAAACAAACCTATGGGAAGGGTCGCGAGCGAAAAACAGAGATTCGTGTCTTCGACGATGTAGATGCCAAAAAAGTTGTCATTCGAAACACCAAGCTCTATGTGAATCGTGAAGAGGGTTTTGTGGGCACATCGCTTCGCAGAGATGAATATGTCACCGACTGTGCTGATATCGATGATATTATCGTGTTTACAGACGATGGAAAAATGACAGTAACAAGGGTTGAGGCCAAAACATTTATTCGAAAGAATATCATACACGTTGCTGTCTTTAAGAAGAAAGACGATCGCACGATATACAATATGATATACAGAGATGGACGAGGTGGAACGACCTATATGAAGCGATTCCCTGTGACAAGTGTGACGAGAGATAAGGAGTATGATTTAACCAATGGCAATGCTCAATCCAAAGTGTTTTACTTCTCAGCAAACCCAAATGGAGAAGCAGAGATCGTGACAGTTTTACTGCGCCAATCCAAAGGGATAAAAAAACTAAAATGGGATGTTGACTTTGCAAATTTGGATATTAAATCGAGAGGTGTTCGTGGGAATACAATTACCAAATACACTGTCAATCGCATTGAGTTCAAGGAAGAAGGGGTTTCAACACTCAAGCCACGTGACATATGGTTTGATGAAACTGTTGGTCGCCTCAACGTCGATGGGCGAGGAGATCTGATTGGTGCTTTTCGTGGTAATGATCGCTTGTTGATCGCTACACAGTCAGGTATGATCAAAACTGCAATTCCAGATCTAAACATGCACTTTCCAGAAGATATGCTTGTGTTGGAGAAATGGGAGCCTAGCAAACCAATATCTGTAATTTATTTTGATACAGCTAAAGAGCGATATTTTGGAAAACGCTTTGTCATTGAAGCTGCAGACAAAGAAGAACAGTTTATAAAAGAAGGCAAACAAAGTCAACTTGAATTGATCAATACAGATTATCGCCCAGCGTTTGAAATTGAATTTGCAAAACTAAGAGAAAAAGATCCAAAACCACACCAACAGATTAGTTTTGAAGACTTTATCGCTGTGAAAGGGATCAAAGCAATTGGCAATCAAGTCACATCACTAAAGGTCAAGCAGTTTAATGTTTTGGATCCTTTACCCTATGAAAAAACAACAGAAGAAACGCCAGCCGACATTGAAGTAGAAGACCCTCAAACTGTTTCAAAAGGGAATGATGATGACGCTCAAATTACTTTGGATCTCTAGAGTTTACTACTTTAGCCTTGTCACACGACCACGCTGAACATTGGATCGATCGCCAACCAAATTGTATTCGAAGATATAACCATCTTCAAAGGTGGATAAAATTTTCATCTGCACTGCTTTTGCCTCTTGAAAGGTGAGAGGGTTGCGCTTGGTTACGATACACTCGCAATCGCTCACCCAACGAATATTGGCAGTGTCAGGTGTTTCAAAGAAGTAATCAACTTCGATAGAATCGTTTCGTACAAATCGACTAGAAAGGGTATCACCATCCACAATAGTGTA
>CAXGAP010000049.1:0-6144 GCA_964008075.1 uncultured Flavobacteriaceae bacterium | reverse complement strand
TACAAATAATCGCTTTGAGAAAATGGAAATCCCAAAAAAGCAAATACTTTTGCATTCGAATGAATTTTGAAACTGAAATTTCAAGACGACGAACCTTTGGCATCATCTCTCACCCTGATGCTGGAAAAACAACCTTGACTGAAAAGCTTCTTCTCTTTGGTGGAGCGATTCAAGAGGCAGGTGCTGTAAAGTCCAACAAGATTAAAAAAACAGCCACAAGCGATTTTATGGAAATTGAACGTCAGCGTGGTATTTCTGTCGCAACATCAGTTTTGGCATTTCATTACAAAGACAAAAAAATCAATATCCTAGACACCCCTGGTCATAAAGATTTCGCTGAAGATACCTTTCGAACCTTAACTGCAGTCGATAGTGTGATTGTGGTGATTGATGTTGCCAAAGGAGTTGAGGAACAAACAGAAAAGCTCGTTGAGGTCTGTCGGATGCGAAACATTCCGATCATAGTCTTCATCAACAAGCTCGACCGAGAGGGAAAAGATGCTTTTGATTTGTTGGATGAAGTAGAACAGAAACTCGGATTTAAGGTTGTTCCCCTGAGTTTTCCTATTGGTATGGGCTACGATTTTCAAGGGATTTACAATTTGTGGGAAAAGAGATTACGTTTGTTTAATGAAGGGAATAAAACCCAAATTTCAGACAGTATCGACTTTGACAACATCAATGACGCGAGCTTGTCCGATCACATAGGTGAACAAGCAGCTGGCCAGTTGAGAGAGGATATTGAATTGGTTACAGAGGTATATCCTTCTTTTGATCCTAGTGCCTATCTCAATGGTGAGCAACAACCTGTTTTCTTCGGTTCTGCTTTAAATAACTTTGGTGTACAAGAACTATTGGATGCCTTCATTGAGATTGCTCCTTCTCCATTGGCCAAAAAAAGTGAGGAGCGATTGGTTAATCCCGATGAAAAAAATTTTAGTGGTTTTGTGTTTAAAATTCATGCCAATATGGATCCAAAACACAGAGATAGGCTGGCATTTGTCAAGATTGTTTCTGGCACATTTTTACGCAACACGCCCTACTTGCACGTTCGGCTTGATAAAAAATTAAAATTCAGTAGTCCAAATGCTTTTTTTGCAGACAGAAAAGAAGTTGTATCCACCTCATTTCCAGGTGATATTGTGGGGCTTCATGACACTGGAAACTTCAAGATTGGAGATACCCTAACTTCAGGAGAGGAATTGCAATTTAAAGGCATTCCAAGCTTTTCGCCTGAGCACTTCAGGTATATCAATAATGCCGATCCGATGAAAGCCAAGCAGCTTGCCAAGGGGATTGATCAATTGATGGACGAAGGGGTTGCTCAACTTTTCACCCTCGACCTCAATGGACGTAAAGTGATTGGGACTGTCGGAGCCCTTCAATTTGAGGTTATTCAATATCGATTGGAACATGAATACGGTGCGAAATGTAGTTACGAAAACCTCAATGTTCATAAAGCCTGTTGGATAGAGACTCCCGAAACTAACCACCCTGAATATATAGACTTTGCGCGTGTGAAATCAAAATTCTTAGCCAAAGATAAGCAAGGGCAACAGGTGTTTTTGGCCGACTCGGCATTTTCACTTCAAATGACAAAAGAAAAATACCCCGCCTTAGAGTTCCACGCGACTTCTGAGTTTTAAACTTTCAGAAGATTTTTCAAAGTAGTTTAAAAAAAATCCCGCCATTCGGCGGGATGATTTGATTTATGCCTCTCCAGGAGGACCAAAATTTAATGGTATTGGAGGCTGTTCGTAATCCTTAATCTCTCCATGCGCATTTTCAAAGCGATGAACATTATCGTTCAGTGCCTTTAAAAAACGCTTGGCATGCTGTGGCGTAAGAATAATGCGTGAGCGAACCTTGGCTTTTGGTGAGCCAGGCATGATATTGATAAAATCAACAACAAACTCAGAAACAGAGTGATTGATGATTGCCAAGTTCGAATAGGTCCCCTGTGCGGTTTCCTGATCTAACTCAATGTTGATTTCCTTTTTCTTCTTTGAATCATTCATTGCTACTCAAATTAAACTCCTTTTTGGCTAACAGCTCTAGATACTCATCAGTATAACCAACAATAATATCATTGTAGGCGCGGTTTCCTGTACCAGCTGGAATTTTATGTCCAACGATAACATTCTCTTTCAAACCTTCAAGAGTATCTATCTTACCACTCACAGCAGCTTCGTTCAATACTTTTGTAGTTTCTTGGAAAGATGCTGCAGAAATAAACGACTTTGTTTGAAGAGAAGCACGTGTAATACCTTGCAAAATAGGCGTAGCTGTTGCATTCACTGCATCACGAGCTTGGACAATTGCCTTGTCATCACGCCTCAACAATGAGTTTTCATCACGCAGTTCACGAGCAGTAACGATTTGACCTGATTTAAGGTTTTCTGAATCACCCACTTCAGTAACCACTTTACAACCATACAGTTGATCGTTTTCAGTGATAAAATCATACTTATGAACAAGTTGATTTTCGAGGAAAATTGTATCTCCAGAATCCTCAATTCGAACCTTGCGCATCATTTGACGCACAACAACTTCAAAATGTTTGTCATTGATTTTAACCCCTTGTAAGCGATATACTTCCTGTACTTCATTCACGAGGTACTGTTGAACAGCCGATGGTCCCTTGATATTTAGAATATCATTTGGTGTAATTGCACCATCTGAAATAGACATCCCTGCTTTCACAAAGTCATTCTCTTGAACCAGAATCTGATTTGATAGTTTTACCAAATATTTTTTGATTTCGCCAGTTTTAGACTCTACGATAATTTCGCGATTACCCCGCTTGATTTTACCAAATGAAACGACTCCATCAATTTCTGAAACAACAGCAGGGTTTGAAGGGTTTCGAGCCTCAAACAACTCTGTAACTCTTGGAAGACCCCCAGTAATGTCACCAGATTTAGCAGACTTACGTGGAATTTTAACAAGAATTTTACCACCCTTTATCGCTTCTCCATCATCAACCATTATGTGTGCACCTACAGGTAGATTGTATGACTGAAGAGTGTTTCTTTTGTTGTCTTGAATCAATAGGGTTGGAATCATTTTCTTATCCCTAGTCTCAGTGATTACCTTTTCTTGGAAACCAGTTTGTTCATCAATTTCAACCTGGAAAGTCACACCCTGTTGTATATTTTCATATCCAATCTTACCAGAAAACTCTGAAACAATGACTCCATTATATGGATCCCAACGGCAAATCTCATCACCTTTTTTGATCTTTTTACCATTCTTTACAGATATGAAAGACCCATAAGGAATGATATTATTACTCAAAGTAATACCAGTGTTGCTGTCAACCAACTTGAATTCGGTTGTACGAGAAATAACCACGTTAGCATCACTGCCATCAGCATCTTTTCCAGGGACTGTCTTCAGGTCTTCTAATTCAACCTTACCATCAAACTTCGCAATAAGTTTGTTTTCCTCTGAAACATTCCCAGCAATACCTCCTACATGGAAGGTACGTAGTGTAAGTTGAGTTCCTGGTTCACCAATCGATTGTGCAGCGATCACACCAACAGATTCACCTATTTGAACCATTTTACCATTGGCTAAGTTTCTTCCATAGCATTTGGCACAGATCCCTTTTTTAGCCTCACAGGTCAATGGAGAACGAACCTCAATCTTATCAATTGGTGAATTTTCAATTTGTTTGACATGATGATCCAAAATTTCTTGACCAGCTTCGACGATCACCTTCCCATCATTTGGATTAAGAACATCGAACAAAGCAACTCGACCAATCACACGATCCCCAAGATTTTCAACGACTTCTTCATTTTTCTTTAGCGATTCAACTGTGATTCCGCGAAGGGTACCACAATCTTTTGTATTGACAATTACATCTTGCGCAACATCATGAAGGCGACGTGTGAGGTATCCAGCATCAGCTGTTTTAAGCGCTGTATCTGCAAGACCTTTTCGAGCGCCATGAGTGGAAATAAAGTATTCAAGAATCGAAAGTCCTTCTTTAAAGTTTGATAGGATTGGGTTTTCAATAATCTCACCCCCACCTGCATTTGATTTTTTTGGCTTGGCCATTAAACCGCGCATTCCTGTGAGCTGACGAATTTGCTCTTTTGAGCCTCTCGCACCAGAGTCAAGCATCATATATACTGAATTGAATCCCTGCTGGTCTTCACTGATCCTCTTCATTGCCAACTCTGTAAGGGTTGCATTGGTTGATGTCCAAACATCAATAACCTGATTGTAACGCTCATTATTGGTAATCAGACCCATGTTGTAATTGGTGATAATACCATCAACAAGACCATTCGCTTCGTCAATTAATTTTTGCTTATCCGCTGGAATGATAATATCCCCAAGACTAAACGAAAGACCACCTTTGAAAGCAAAGGAGTATCCCATTTCTTTTATTTCATCTAAGAAAGTAGCAGTTTCAGGAACAGAAGTCACTTTTAAAATATCACCAATAATATCACGAAGTGATTTTTTTGTAAGAACTTCATTGATGAAACCTGCCTTTTCAGGAACAACTTGATTAAATAAAACTCGACCAACTGTTGTTTCTATCAATTGATTTATCAACTCGCCATCCTTATTAAAATCCTTTGCTCTGACTTTAACGATCGCATTCAAATCAACAATCTTTTCATTAAAAGCGATATTGACCTCCTCAGCGCTGTAAAAAGTTAAACCCTCTCCCTTCACAGGATACTCTTTAGTTGACTTTCTGGCTTTGGTCATATAATATAGACCCAATACCATATCCTGAGAAGGTACAGTGATTGGAGATCCGTTTGCTGGATTCAAGATGTTATGCGATGCAAGCATCAGAAGCTGAGATTCTAAGATTGCTTCAGGACCTAGTGGAAGGTGTACTGCCATTTGATCACCATCAAAGTCAGCGTTAAATGCGGTACAAGCCAATGGGTGAAGCTGAATTGCTTTTCCTTCAATGAGTTTTGGCTGGAATGCCTGAATCCCCAAACGGTGAAGTGTGGGGGCTCGGTTCAAAAGAACAGGGTGACCTTTAATCACATTCTCCAAAATATCCCATACAACTGGCTCGCGCTTGTCAATAATCTTTTTAGCAGATTTTACTGTCTTTACAATTCCCCTTTCAATTAATTTACGAATGACAAACGGTTTGTAAAGCTCGGCAGCCATATTTTTAGGCAACCCACACTCGAAGAGTCTAAGCTCAGGTCCAACGACGATAACTGATCGAGCTGAGTAGTCTACGCGCTTGCCAAGTAGATTTTGACGAAAACGTCCTTGCTTTCCTTTTAATGAATCTGAAAGAGATTTTAAAGGACGATTGGCATCAGATTTTACAGCTGATGACTTTCTTGTGTTGTCGAAAAGTGAGTCTACAGATTCTTGCAGCATACGCTTTTCATTACGTAGAATCACCTCAGGCGCTTTGATTTCTACCAAACGCTTTAAACGATTGTTTCGAATGATAACTCTTCGATATAAATCATTTAAGTCAGAAGTCGCAAAACGACCTCCATCGAGTGGTACTAATGGGCGAAGTTCAGGTGGAATGACAGGAATGGTTTTCAAGATCATCCACTCTGGTCGATTTTCACGGTTTTTGTTGGCTTCCCGAAAAGCTTCAACAACCTGAAGACGCTTTAAAGCCTCTGTTTTTCGTTGTTTAGATGTTTCGTTGTTGGCTTTGTCGCGCAACTCGTATGAAAGTTCATCCAAATCAATTCGGCTCAATAATTCGATGAGACACTCTGCACCCATTTTGGCAATAAATTTTTCAGGGTCTGTGTCATCAAGATATTGATTATCGGTTGGTAATTTTTCAAGAATATTTAGATACTCCTCTTCAGTAAGGAAGTCCATTTTTTGTACTGGCTCTCCTTCTTCATTGACCGCTCCACCTGGTTGAATCACCACATAACGCTCATAATAGATGATCATATCGAGCTTTTTGGACGGAAGTCCAAGAAGATATCCAAGCTTATTTGGTAGCGAACGGAAATACCAAATGTGTGCTACAGGTACAGTGAGGCTGATATGCCCTACACGATCTCTTCGAACTTTTTTCTCAGTCACTTCAACTCCACAGCGATCACAAATGATACCCTTGTAGCGAATTCGTTTATATTTTCCACAAGCACATTCAAAATCCTTTACAGGACC
>CAXGAP010000048.1:0-6156 GCA_964008075.1 uncultured Flavobacteriaceae bacterium | reverse complement strand
CCACCATAAGGACCTGTCCACTCTTGTAATAAAGGGTTGTTGACTCCTATTTTTGTTGTGCAGGAGGTGAAGATTACACATGCAATAAGCAATTGTGTGTTCTTATATAATTTTTGAAATAACATTGTAGTTCTTTTATAAACGTGAACTTACAAAAATTGATGTAATTTTTTATACGTTAATACACAAAAGCTTAGTTGGGGATTGGAAAATGGTTTAAATCTTCAATGTACAAAGAACAATAAAGGTGAATATCGTAAAGCCAACTAAACTTGGAATAATTAACAATTGAGTTGGAACAACTGCTAAACTTTAACAATGTAAACAATGGCACTAAAAATATAGAGCGTTAAGATTTTGTGTTTAGAAATGATGTTGAAAAGCAAGGCAAAAGCGATTTCAAAAATTGTCATAAATAAAAATTCATAGTACATAAGATTAGGGTAAATATTATTTATATAAGTAAAAAATTACAACCGATTGAGAATACGTTTGACCATCGCTGGACCTTCATAAATAAAACCTGTGTAAACCTGAAGTAGTGATGCGCCAGCCTCAAATTTCTCTATGGCGTCTTGAGGAGTATGTATCCCCCCTACGCCGATGATTGGAAAACTGTTTTTGCTTTTTGTGTGTAAAAATCGAATGACTTCAGTGCTTCTGTTACACAGTGGTTTTCCACTCAAACCGCCAGTTTCTTTTGAAATAGCAGCATCAGTTTGCAGACCATCTCTGCTAATTGTTGTATTAGTCGCAATAACGCCATCAATATTGGTATCTTCTACTATATCTATAATATCCAACAGTTGTGTTTCTGTCAAATCAGGTGCAATTTTTAACAATATCGGCTTTGGATTATCTCTTTTATGATTTTCAATTTGAAGGGTTTTTAACAAAGCTGTCAACGGATTTTTTTCTTGCAAATCACGCAGGTTTGGTGTGTTAGGTGAACTGACATTGACAACAAAATAATCCACATAAGGAAACAATGCATCGAAGCAAATAAGGTAGTCATCTGTTGCTTGGTCATTTGGAGTGGTTTTGTTTTTTCCAATGTTTCCACCGATGATTACATTTTTATTTCTCTTGAGCCTCTTGATTCCTGCATTAACGCCCTGATTGTTGAAGCCCATGCGATTGATAATTCCTTTGTCTGCTTGTAAACGAAATAGACGCTTTCTGGGGTTACCATCTTGGGGGTTTGGCGTGAGCGTGCCAATTTCGATAAATCCAAATCCGAAATTGGAAAGTTCTTGAAACAATTTGGCGTCCTTGTCAAAACCAGCAGCAAGTCCTATAGGGTTTGGAAAACGAATACCAAAGACTTCACGCTCCAACTTTGGGTCGTTCACTGTAAATAAATAACGAACGATGCTCCCAACAAAAGGGATTTTATGAGCAAGTCGGATTGATGCAAAAGAGAAGTGATGAACCTTCTCGGGATCAAACAAAAACAAAATTGGCCGTATGAGTTTTTTATACACTTTTTCGATCATAAAAAAAGCGCCTGAAGCGCTTTTATGATTATTTTTGGGAGGGCGATGATAGCTTCTGGCTGAGCTCCATGGAAATAAAACTCCGTTCCATTTTTAATTTTCCAGCCATCGTTTCCACCACGCACGAGTCGTTTTGGTCATTGACTTCAACAATTTTGCCATGAACACCAAATTTTGTAATGACTCGATCACCCTTTTTCATGCTGTTTTTAAAGTTTTTCTCTTTTTTAGCCCTGCGTTGTTGAGGAAGAATCATAAAAAAAAATATGATTCCAAACATCATCAGTAAAAAGGGGAGTTGACCAGCAAATACGCCTTCCATAATTGTCGTTTAAAAATATTATTGATTGGCCTGCATCTCTTGGCGACGGGCTTCTCTTTGTTGCTCTTTCAAAGGGTCAGGAGTTACAAATGTTCTTATCTGAATCACTTCTCTACCCTTTTGAGTATTAGTCGTGAAAGTCACTGATCGATTATTTGCATTAGGCTTGTTGTTCGAATCAAACTTAACAGTTACTTCAGCGCTATCTCCTGGTGCAATTGGTTGATCTTTTGGGTAATCAGGAACTGTACATCCACAGCTTCCACGAGCGTTGAGAATAATCAAATCTGAAGTGCCAGTATTTGTTAGTTTAAAAACAGTTTCGACAACTTCACCTTCGTTGATTGTACCAAAGTCATGCGACAGTTTATCAAATGACACCACTGGACCATCAGCAGTTGGCGTTGCTGTTTCAGCAGTTTCAGCTTTGCTTTCTGTTGCTTTTTTTGATGGATCTGTTGAACAAGATGTGATAATTGCTAGAGCGTAAAGTATATATTTAAATTTCATGCGATTAATTTTATGCAAAGTTACAAATTTCAATTGATTCTGAATACTACTCGTCCGGCGTGCTTTTGTGCTTTATATCTTTGGAAATCACATCCAAAATCCCATTTATAAATGTACTGCTTTTTGGTGTTGCATATTCCTTGGCAATCTCCAGATATTCATTAATGGTTACTTTGAAAGGAATCGACGGAAAATACAAAAACTCAGCGATAGCCAGCTTGAGAAGAATCATGTCTAATACAGCAATTCGATCTTGTTCCCAATTGGGCGTACGCCCTACGAGTTGAGCGGCAAGCTCCTTATCATGTATAACCACTGTATCAAGTAGTTCCAAAGCAAATTTTCGATCATCATCGTCTTTATAAACAGAGGTCAATATCAACTGATTGGGATCACTGTCTTCGTGCATGTGAATCAGCGTATTTCGTACAATAGTATTGACCAGTGGAAAGTCATCAACCCATGACGGTTTTATTTCTTCGATCAGTTCATACAAACGTTCATAAGGTGCAATAACATCTGTAAACAGTGTAATGAGTGCATTCTTATCAGAATTAAAACCAGATTCGCTTTCAGCGAGATATACTGCATAAGCATCACTGGAAGCAATTTGATCCCAAATCAGGCGAACATACTCATCATGCTTTTGCCAGTGAGTTATTTTCTGTTGAGAAGTATATTTTTTTAAGGTCTTGCTACTGGCCAGTTTTGCTAATGCAAGATTGGAAAAGAATTTTGGATTGAGCTGATTGGAATTTGCCTCTAGGTATTGCTTTTTGACAAGTTTGTGAAGCGAATGACCACATGACTGCACCTCGATAAACATATTAAGCAAAAACAGATATATTTCAAAGAAACCTTCATTACTACTCTGCAATTGTTGTTGCGCTACCTTAAGGTCAAAAGGTTGGCTCATGGTATTTGCGTAAATCTGTTGCATTACTTTCACTCGCAAATGTCGTCTAGTCAGCATGTCAAAGATTTCAAAATTCGCAACAAAAATACACTTATTAATGGTTTGATCTTTAGGCAAGATAATTAAATCTTGCTCACTATCTTTGAAAAACAGAATTTCAAAAAATTGCGCGCATTACAATATCTCAATAAGTATCTCTATAAGTACAGGCTTCGTCTTGTACTTGGATTGCTTTTTACAATTGCTGCCAAGGTATTTGCAGTCGTTGCGCCGAGTTTGGTTGGCGATTCAATCACTGAGGTCAACCGATACCTTAGCAACCCTTTAGGTGATTTTGAACAAACCAAAATTATCTTGATTCAAAACATAGCCCTTATTGTAGGAGCTGCGCTATTGTCAGGCTTATTCACATTCACAATGCGTCAAACCATTATCAATGTTTCTCGATTTATAGAGTTTGATCTTAAAAATGAAATTTATCAACACTATCAACGCTTGAGTGTAAACTTCTACAAAAACAATCGCACTGGTGATTTGATGAATCGAATTAGCGAAGATGTGTCAAAGGTGCGTATGTATTTTGGTCCAGCGCTTATGTACAGCATCAACACAGTTGCGCTGTTTGTTATTGTAATCTCATACATGTTCAGTGTTGCGCCTAACCTCACAATGTATGCGTTGGCACCACTCCCTTTGCTGTCTATTGCAATCTATCAGTTGAGCCGATCAATTCATAAGCGCAGTACTGTTGTTCAAGAATATCTCTCCAAACTTTCTGCTTTCACACAGGAAATGTTCACTGGTATTGGAATCATTAAAGCCAATGCGATTGAACCTAATGTAAACAATAAAATGGGGGCTTTGGCATTAGGGAGTATGACCAAAAATATGCATTTGGTTCAAGTACAGGCCTGGTTTTTCCCATTAATGATATTGTTGATTGGCTTGTCCAATATTCTGGTCATATTTATTGGAGGTAGTCAATTTATCAATGGTCAGATTGAATTGGGAACCTTAGCTGAGTTTATCATTTATATCAATATGCTCACATGGCCTGTTGCAACTGTAGGTTGGGTTACATCGACTGTTCAACAAGCAGAGGCTTCTCAAAAGCGAATCAATGAGTTTTTGGGACAAGAGCCAGAGCTTGTTAGTCCGAAAGATGGTCAGAAACTTCAGTCCTACAGCATCGTTTTTGAGAATGTATCTTTTTCTTATGATGATGGTCGAGACGAAGCTTTAAAAGAGGTTAGCTTCTCATTAGAATCAGGAAAAACACTAGCAATTTTGGGTCGAACAGGTTGTGGGAAATCAACACTTTTACAGCTGATCTCAAGAATGTATGACGTCAGTTATGGTGTTGTCAAAATTGGTGGTATAGATGTTCGTAAACTCAATCTGTATGATTTGAGGAATCATATTGGGTTTGTACCACAAGAGGCATTTCTTTTTTCAGATAGCCTTGAAAACAACATCCGATTTGGAAATGCTGAAGCAACAAAATATGAGATCGAAAACGCAGCCAAACAAGCTGCTGTTCACAACAGCATTTTAAATTTTGGTGACGGCTATAAAACTGTTATTGGAGAGAGAGGAGTATCACTTTCTGGTGGGCAAAAGCTTCGCATGTCAATTGCGAGGGCTTTAGTCAAGCAACCTCAAATTTTACTCTTTGATGACTCTTTTTCAGCGGTAGACACTCAAACTGAAGAGACCATTTTACAACACCTTAAATCAATGTCATTCCAATCAACAACGATCGTGGTTTGTCATCGAGTATCTTCAGCCAAAAATGCAGACTATATTCTGGTCATGGATGAAGGCCGTGTAACCCAATTTGGCACACATAAATCATTAGTCAACAAACCAGGATATTATGCAGAGTTGTGTAAAAAGCAACTCAAATAGCTTATTTTTGCTAATAAGTTTCTTAGATTAAAAATTCACAATTCCAAAGATTATTATTATGACTATTGTGAAAACATCGAAGCCCGCTGGTGTCCCACCGATTTAAGTGCAGCCATAAAACTTGTTTTTTTTGATGTATTTGAAAACTTTTAAGGAAATCAGTGATCTAGCTAACGTAAAGCATTCGATATAAAAATTTTTCACCAGAACAAATAAATTTTTTTCATAAAACCCTCCATATCAATGAAGAATCGCTTCAAGAGTTTTTAACACACATCAAAGACTCTATACATATTAAAGAAGAAAGGAATGGTACCAAGCCCTCGACAAGTTCTGAAATAATAGACAAGTACGAATGATATTTGTATTTTTGTCAAAAAAATGGCACGTACGCCTTCAAATATGTTGCCTTTAGGCACCAAGTCACCTTCTTTCTCTCTGCAAGATACAGTAAGTGGGCAAACACTCTCTCTTGATCAAATTTATGGAAAAGAAGGTACAGTAGTGATGTTTATCTGCAATCACTGTCCATTTGTAAAACATGTCTTTACAGGTATCGTCGATCTTGCAAACGATTATCAAGACAAAGGCGTTGCTTTTGTTGCGATTTCAAGTAATGATGTTGAAAATTATCCTGATGATGCACCTGACTTAATGACAAAGGTTGCTGCCGAACAGAACTTTCCTTTCCCTTACCTCTATGATGAAAGTCAAGACGTTGCACGAGCATATGATGCTGCCTGTACACCTGATTTTTACATCTTTGACAGCAGTAAAGGATTGGTTTATCGTGGTCAGTTGGATGACTCTAGACCTGAAAACGGAATCCCAGTCACTGGAAAAGACATGCGATCAGCACTAGACTCAATGACCAATAAAAAAGATATTTCTACATTGCAAAAGCCAAGCATTGGCTGTAACATCAAGTGGAAGAGCTAGATTATTGCTACCAGTTCAACATCAAATAATAAATCTGCATCTGAAGGAATCACACCACCAGCACC
>CAXGAP010000047.1:0-6265 GCA_964008075.1 uncultured Flavobacteriaceae bacterium | reverse complement strand
ACGTGATAATTCATAGCTGTAATTGTTTTTTAAATGTTTTTATATCGTCTAATCTTTTCACCCCTGGTTCACTCTCAAACTTGCCATTGATGTCTAATGCATGAATTGGCAAGTTTAGTTTGCCAATTTCGGCAATTGCATTCACATGATCTAAACCAATGCCCCCACTGAGAAAAAAAGGAGTGTTTAGGTTGTAATTTTTCAGCAATGCCCAGTCAAAGGCAGTGCCATTTCCACCAGGAAGTGGACCCTGGGTATCAAACAAAAAATATGTACAGTGGCCTTGATAGGGGCTTACTGTTGTAAAGTCAAAATTAGGACCAACGCTGAAGGCTTTGATCACTTCACAGTGTGGCTGTAGTGCAGCGCATTGTTCAGGACTTTCTTTTCCATGAAGTTGAGTGACATCCAGCCCAAAGGTCTCAATTTTGGATATGATTTCTTCTGTTGTTTCATCTACAAATACCCCAACCTTTTTGATGTGTTTTGGGATATCTTTGGGGATGTCTGTACAATATCTTTTTGAGGGCTCCCAAAAGATAAACCCCATATAATCAGGCTGAAGGCTTACCAAGCCTGCAATATTATCTTTTTCTCGCATGCCACAAACTTTGATTTTCATGTTTTTAATAATTGAATAAAGTTTTTGGCCGATGCACCTGGGTTATCTGTTTTCATAAAATGTTCACCCATCAAAAAACCATCGTACCCACAGTCTCTTAGCTTGATAACGTCTTCAGCTGTGGAAAGGCCACTTTCTGATAATTTGACAAACGTATCAGGAATTTGATCTACCAAGGACATGCTTGTCTCTAAACGAACATCAAATGTTGTCAGGTCTCTATTGTTAACCCCAATCATGTCAAGAGATGGCATCACTGATTTTTCCAACTCTTGGGCATTGTGAACCTCTAGCAACACTTCCAAACCGAGTTGTTTTGCAAGTTCCGAAAGGGTTTTAATTTCTTGCTTTTCTAGGCAAGCAGCAATGAGCAATATGGCATCTGCTCCGTTGGCCTTGGCTTCCAACACTTGGTATTCATCCACAATAAATTCTTTCCTTAATAAAGGCAGTGAACATGCTTGTCTTGTAAGGAGTAAATCCTCCAATGACCCTCCAAAATATTGATTGTTGGTCAACACAGACATACCTGCAGCACCTGCCGACGCATAGCCACTGGCTACTTCTGAAACAGAAAGACCAAAATTGATATTCGGTTTGGAGGGTGATCTGCGTTTATGCTCAGCGATGACCCCCTGTGAATCGAGGATGCTTTTGCTCAGTGAAATGGTTTGACGATCAAATAATATCGAAGACTCTAGTGATTGAACAGGAACAATTTCCTTTTTTAACACCAAATCCTCTTGGATACTTTTTACAATACGTTGAAGGATATTCACTTTGTGCTGAGTTTTTGTAATGTTTCTAGTGACTGAAGTGCTTTGCCCGAGTCGATCGATTCAGTAGCGTAAGCAAAACCATCGTTGATACTACACCCTTTTGCAGTTGCGATTGCCACAGCCGCATTGGCACAAACGACCTGTTTTTGAGCATCGGTAGAAGTGTCCTTTAGTACCTGCATAAATATGTCAGCAGCGTCGGCTATCGATTTGCCCCCACCAATTTGATTCGCTTGCAGCGTTTCGACTGAAAAAGAGGCAGCATTAATCGTTGCAGTTGCACTGTTCGATACCACTTTGGTATCCCCTGTGAGAGATATTTCGTCATATCCATCTAGGGCATGGAGAATGCTGTATTGTTGGTTGGTTTCCTCCAAGAGGTAGCGATAAATCCGCTGTAATTCCAGACTGAAAACACCCACCATTTGCTTGTTTGGTTTTGATGGATTAACAAGTGGCCCGAGCATATTAAAAAAGGTTTTGAGTCCCAGATCAAGTCGGATTGGCGCAACATGCTTCATCGCAGGGTGAAACAAAGGGGCATGAAGAACGCATATCCCAGCTTTTTCGATGCAGTTTTGCAAAAAATCTTGATCGTTTGAAAAGCGAATACCCAAGTGTTCCATCACATTACTTGATCCACAAGAAGAGGAAACACCATAGTTCCCATGTTTAGCCACAGCAACACCAGCACCAGCAGTTACAAAAGAGGCAAGAGTGGAAATATTGAAAGTGTCTTTCCTATCACCACCAGTCCCACACAAGTCGATAGGATCATAGTCTTTCAAGTCAATCGCAATGCAAAGATCAAGCAATGCAGCACGAAAGCCAGAAAGCTCCTCTACAGTCACCACGTGCATCATATATGTGGTTAAAAACGCAGCAATTTGATGCGAATTACATTTGCCTTGCCCAATCTCAAGGAGTGTGTGCTTGGCTTCGTCCTTACTCAGGCTTTTATTGCGAATTCGTTTTTCTAATATTTCTTTCATTCTACATCTTTAACCAATTGTTCAACAGTTGTTTTCCCTCAGGGCTTAAAATAGATTCAGGGTGAAATTGAACTCCATATATGTCATACTTCTTGTGCTTCATTGCCATCACTTGTCCATTGTCTTCTTCAGCCAGTAGCACAAATTCCTCTGGCAAGGGTTTTTCAACCACCCAGGAGTGATAACGCCCCACCTCAAACTTTTTGCCTAGCCCATCAAAGAGGGGATCATCGCAAACCACTTGCACAGGAGTTGCGACGCCATGATAGACCTTATCTAGGTTTGTCAATGAACCACCAAACACCTCACCAATCGCCTGATGCCCCAAACAGACTCCTAAAATGGGTTTGGTTTGGGCGTAGGCAGAGATGATCGATTTTAAAAGACCTGCTTCATCTGGAATACCAGGCCCTGGTGATAACACAATTTTATCGTAGTCTGCGACCTCTTCGATCGTCAGTTGGTCGTTTCGCTTGACTGTTACCAAACAATCGAGGTCTTCGAGATAATGCACCAAATTATAGGTAAAAGAATCGTAATTATCAATGACAAGTATGTACATAATTATAATTTTTCAGCTTCTTCCAGGGCTTTGTTGAGAGCACCTAGTTTATTGTAAACTTCTTGTAATTCATTTTCGGGAACAGACTCAGACACCACCCCAGCACCTGCTTGATAGTGTAAGACATTGTTTTTGCTTAAAAAGGATCGAATGATGATGGCGTGGTTGTAGTTGCCATCAAAATCCATAAAACCTATGGCACCACCATAGAATTCGCGACTGCGATTTTCGTATTGGTCAATGAGTTGCATAGCCCTGTGTTTAGGTGCCCCACTGAGTGTCCCGGCAGGAAACGTATCAGCCACAATTTCCATCGTTTCTCGATTTTCTTTTTTCATGGCAGTAACTTTAGATACAAGGTGAATCACGTGGGAATAGAATTGTATCTCCCTGTTTTTTTCAACCTTGACTTGATCGCCATTTCGGCTGAGGTCATTTCTTGCCAAATCGACGAGCATCACATGCTCGCTGTTTTCTTTTTGATCTTTGGCCAATTTACTTGCACGTTCGGCATCTTGCTTGTCATTGCCTGTTCGTCGGAAGGTACCTGCAATGGGGTGAATTTCTGCTTTACCATCTTTAACAACCAATTGTGACTCTGGTGAACTGCCAAAAATTTGATATTCCCCAAAATCAAAATAAAACAAATAAGGAGAAGGATTGACAGATCTCAGTACACGATACAAGGTGAAGTCATCGCCTGTAAAGGGTTGAGAAAAGCGTCGAGAGAGGACAATTTGAAAAACATCACCTCGATAGCAGTGATGAATCCCCTTCTTGACAAGATCAACAAATTCATCATCTGTCAAATTGGAGTAGGGGTCCCCTTTTCTCGAAAAAGAATGCGTCACAGGATTTGGTGATTGTAATACCTCAACCACTTCATCGAGATTGCTGTTTGTCTGATAACAATGCGCATAGATATACGCCTCATTATTGAAAACATTGATGGCAATCACATTCTGAAAGAGAGCATAGTACAATTGTGGAAGAGATAGATCTTTATCTTTCTTTGTAAACCGAATATCCTCAAAATGCTGAACTGCATCATAAGAAGTGAAACCAAACAGCCCATTTGCAATAAATCGATTGCTTTGAAAATTTGACGAAAACTGTTTCGCAAAACTGCTACAATGTTTGGCGACTCTCTCGTTTTCTGCCAGCTCGAGTTCTTTGGTTGTCCTATCTGGATAACTCATCTGAAGGATATGATTTTGGAGTTTGATCTCAGCAATCGGATTAAAACATATATAAGCCACACTGTTGTCATTAACCCCATAATCTGAACTTTCCAAAAGGATACTGTTGGGATACTTATCCCTTATCTTCAAATACATATTCACTGGCGTCATAGTATCGACGAGCAATTTGCGATGATGTGTTTCTAATGTGTACTTCATAGGTTTCACAATAAAAAAAGGCCTGTCGTGATGACAAGCCCTTTGGTGTGTGTATACAAGGTGTGCCTCACGACTGTGCGTTACGGACTGACCACCATGTATTGATAGTTTTCATAATTGAGTGTCAAATATATAAATCAAGTATAAACTAGACAACACAAATGAAAAATTATTTATTGTTGTGCGATCCATCACAATACCCGTTAGGGTTTTGAGTGTTTCCACAACCACATTTTGGACGATCAATTTTCATAGCTTTTCATGTTTAAAATGTTAACTTCACATTGAGGTCAAACTCATTGTAGATCACACGATTTCCGAGGTTATCAAAAAAGGTATCAGACCCATAGCGCACATCGTATTTGGTGCGATCGATTTTGACTTTCGCAGTTGCTGTATTGCCAATGACAACCATGGGAAAAGTAACTGGATGGGTTTGCCCCTTGATCGTGAAATCTCCAGTGACATTATACCCATCAGTTATGGATTCAACAGCAGTGATCACCATCTCAGCAGTGGGAAATTCCTCAATACCAAAAAAATCATCTGATCTGAGGTGCTTCTCTAAACTGGCTTTCTTTTTTCCCTCAAGACTGGTGACTTGAATGCTTGTCATATCCACAACAAAGTTCCCACCTGTAAGTGCATCATCTTCAAAAAGGAGTTCTCCACTTTTCAGTTGGATAGTACCCCATCGTTCATACGCAATTTTATAAGCCTTCCACTCGATGGTGGCGGAGGTTATTGGAATTGGTTTCACACTTCCAAAAGCGAAAGTAGTTGTAAGTAAAAGTACAACTAAGTAAAAGGATTTAGTATTCATATTTAATTAAATTAAAGTGTAACAAATAGCTTTTTATAGTTTTCTAGCAGCGTTGCCAATTCTTCATTGGTTAATCTGCTTGCGACTTCATTTTCTTTTTCATCTATCACAGGATCAATTGTAGTCAGTAGAGATAGACCTTTGCTTGTAATTGAAATTTCAATTTTTCTGCGATTTTCAAGACATGGTTTTCGATCGACAAGATTCTTTTCCAACAAACGATCCACAATTCGCGATGTATTGCTCGTTTTGTGAATCATTCGAGAGGTGATATATTGAAGAGTTGCTGGGGTTCCTTTGCAACCACGCAGTATGCGCAATACATTAAATTGCTGAATGCTCAACCCATATGGGTGTATAGCACAGCTGATTTCATCGCTCATAAACTGCCCCAAACGCATACTTTCAACAACCAACGATCTAGCTGACATATATGTATTTACAATTGTTGTATGTACAAATATATTATTATTTGTTGAACTGACAAATTTTTATAATTTTAATGCATGTGGAAATTTTATCTATCCATTGTTTTATTATTAACAGGCTGTATGTATCTTCAGCCGAAACAAAATAGTATGTCAGATCTATCACAAAACGAATGGGCAAACGCCCTAGTCGAATACCCCGAAGCAGTGGTTTTGGATGTCCGCACTGAAGATGAATTTGAAAGTGGTCATATACCCAATGCACTTAACATCGACCTACGTATGGGTCCTGGTTTTATTGATGAGGTGAATGCTCTAGACAAAAACAAGTCTTATTATGTGTATTGCCGATCGGGTGCAAGAAGTGCACAGGCCATTCAGGTGATGCGTGATTTGGGCTTTTCAGAAACCTATAATTTAATTGGCGGTATACTCGAATGGGAGGGTGAAACGGTAGAGTAAAGACACGCCCCAAGTGTCATGAACGAAAAATTAATGTACTACTTGTGGCAACAGTCACAACTTATTGCGATAGCCAAGCCTTATTGCAAATCAAAAATCAGTATTGCAACGAAAAAAAATGTCTATCATGCTCGTTCAACACGGTTTTATACAAACTTGATATATTTGTGAAATGAAGCTAGCACATCGACTTCGCC
>CAXGAP010000046.1:0-6889 GCA_964008075.1 uncultured Flavobacteriaceae bacterium | reverse complement strand
TCGTCATAATAACCAAGTTGATTTCTCCAAACGAGAGTGTCAGGAAGAGCTGAGGTATAAATTTCTGGCTGATCTACAAAAACACGCTTCAACCAATCAAGATATTCGATGTACATTAGGTTTGTAACTTCAGTTTCATCCATGTAGAAGGAACGAACTTGCATCCTTGCAGGTGCATTGTTCCAATCTTTCATGACATCATCTTGCACACGACCTTTGGTGTAAGTACCTCCGTGGATAAGTATTAAATTTGGTCCTTGAATTTGGTCTTTGTAATCCTTTCCCTTGTAATCAAAACCTCCACTTTCACCAATTTTCCAACCAGTAGCAGAAGATTCACCTTTTTTGGTAGATCCGTTGGAACTACAACCTGTAATTGATAGGGAGATTGCAGATAAAAAAACAAAAGTGAAAATGCATTTTCGTGACATACAGATTCTATTTTGGACTGCAAGATAGTAAATATGTGTAAATTTGACATCCCTCAGCCACAATTTATACTAATAACGATTGCGAATCCTTTAAATTCTATGTACATTCCAAACACTAATTTTTAAACTTTTTCGTTATAGTCCTAGTATGCGTTTAATAACCCTCATCTTTCTGCCACTTTTCCTTTGTTCTCAGCAGTTAGAAGTTCGTTTGTCATGGGATGGTACCCAAAAATTGCAGTTAGGAGAACAGTTCATAGAAGTTCCCAGTGCTACAGATAACTTTATTTTTTACGATGACCAAAGCAAGCGCTTTTCTATCACCATTTCAAAACCAATAAATACCCATTTAAATGCAGCCTATTTTGTCCAAGATATTCAGACCCAAGCGTTTAATAAAGAGCTTGATTTAGATCTAAGTCAATTCAACGAATCTCCTGATGTGTTAATTTATAAAACAAAAGGAAGGTCAAACAATCAAGTTGTTTTTGAAATGGAACCCTTTGTTGTAAAAAACAATAAGCTTCATATAGTCACAGGCTTCACGATTGTTACGAATACAACAGTTTTGTCACGACTCCAGCGTTTTCAACAATTCAGCACTGTCACAGCTAGTCACCCAACATCAGGCTTTAGATTTGAAATTGATAAAACAGGGATTTACAAAATCACTGGTAAATTTTTAAGAGACCTAGGGATGCCAATAGCAAATGTGGATCCAAAAACACTTAAAATCCACGGCAAAGGAGGCCAGATGATCCCATTGATAAATTCCGAAACAAACGATTTTAATTATGGATTTTCTGAAAATCCCTTACAACTTGTGGGTATGGAAGATGGTGTTATTGGTGAGGAGGATTATATTTTGTTCTATGCCTATGGGTCTAACGAGTGGAACAGCGATAGCCAAACTGCTATTAATTTGTATCATGATAAGTCACATTATATTATAACACATGGGGGAGCAGATGGGTTGCGTGTAAGTGTAAATTCCTCTCAACCAGTCGTCGAAGATGCGAAAACTACAGCATCGGTAGATTTATATTTTGAAGAAGATTTGGTCAATGTTGCTCAAATGGGGCGAAAATGGTTTGGTGATCGCTTTCTTCACAACACTACCAAAGACTACCCATTTCAATTGGTCAATCGTGATGGGTCAACTCCAATTGATGTCAAAGTTGCTGCTGCAGGATCGTCATCAAGTTACAATCAACTTATCGTTCGTGTAGAAAGCGAAAGTACATCCTTAAACTTTTCTCCGACTCAATTGCTAACCAAAGCGACAGAAAATACAGCTAACTTATTGCTCACTCCATCCTCAAATGATGTAAATGTAAACTTGCAGTACAATGGTGCAGGACTAAGCTCTTCAATTGGTTATCTCGATTACATACGTCTGAGCTATCAGCGAACTCTTGACGGAGGTGATGGACAGTTTAGGGTTCATACAGAACCTTCAGCCACTTATAAAGCTTCAGATACTGATGCAGTTTGGGAGTTACATACCAATGGCATTATCAGTGTTTACCAACCCAACAATGGAAATGTTTATTTCAGCCAGAGTGACACCACTGAACGTTTTCATTTACACAATTCAAACGATGTGTATACTCCCAAACGAAGTGATTATGGTGATGTATTTACTTCACCCCAACTGCGAAAGCGATTGGCAAATGAGGCAGAATATATCATTGTTACGCATGACGATTATACTGAGGAGGCCAATAAGCTTGCAACCCACCATCGCTTACACTCTGGACTAAAATCCGTTGTCTTGACTCTATCGGAAATCTATGATGATTTTAGTGCTGGAAACATCGATATCGTAGCCATACGCAATGCTGTTCGATATGCATATCTTAACAATTCAGAGGACAATAAACCAAAGTATTTGTGTTTGTTTGGCGACACAAGTTATGATTATAAAGATCGAGTACCCAATAACAATATGATTGTTCCAACCTATCATGCACTGCACAGCTTTCATTTGGCAAATAGCTATATGTCAGACGATTTTTACACGGTGATGGATGATGATGAAGGAGATCTTAGTTTTTCAGATCGAATGGATTTGGCTGTTGGTCGAATCCTGTTTGATACAAAAGAGGGTGCTTTGGCAATGGTAAACAAGTCCATCGATTATAGTTTGGCACAAGGAGATTGGCAAAATACATTAACAATTCTTTCTGACGACACTGATGAAGAATGGGAAGCAATTATTCAAGAAAGACTTGATGCCCTTGGTCAACAGGTTGTGTACAATAAGCCTTTTATAAATTTACAGAAAATACACTCAGATGCTTACGAGCAGACTGTTTCCGCTTCTGGCGAAAGGTATCCGGGTGTAAATTTAGCTCTTGAAAATCAGTTTATTCAGGGCTCACTTGCGATAAATTATTTTGGTCATGGTGGTGAAAGTGGCCTGGGGTCAGAAAAATTCTTTGACAAAGAACTTGCCCAGCGACTGTATAACCCTGGAAAATATCCCCTTTTCATTACTTCAACTTGTGAGTTTAGTCGATTTGACAATCCAGAAGTGTACACTGCTGGAGAGTCAAGCGTTGCGAATCCTGCCGGAGGAGTCATTGGACTGATTTCAACGACAAGACAAATTTATGTGACAAATGGAATCTCATATAATCAAACCATAGCCAAGTATTTGTTTGCCTATGGTAAGGGCGACTACCCAACCATTTCAGAGGCATTGCGCTTGTCAAAAAATGAATTTTCAGGAACATCACAGCGACGTATCATTTTCTTTATTGGTGACCCAGCCCTCAAGCTCGCTATCCCTAAAGAAAGAGTTGAATTGACGCATATCAATGGTAGTAAGATTGACTCATTAGAGGAATCAGATAAGCAACTTCGCGCGCTTGATCGTGTCAATCTAGCTGGACAAGTATCTGACGAAAGTGGGGAACTTTTAGATCAATTTAATGGGGAGGTTGTATTAACAATCTTTGACAAAGAGATTGAAAAAACAACCCTTGGCAACGATGGAAATGGAACCTTTACCTATGACGCACTTGGCAATGTTGTGTTTAAAGGTAATACAGAAGTTGAAAATGGATTTTGGAATATTGAGCTGATCATCCCCAAAGATATCTCACTCCCAGTAGGTCAAGCAAGGATTAGCCTCTACGCAATTTCAAGCAATAGTACCAGTAAAAAAACAGGCTTGTCAACTGAAATCTCCATTGGTGGGATTAATCCTAATCAAGAGAATGACATAAAAGGACCAGATATTGAGCTTTTTTTGAATGACGAAAACTTTGTAACTGGAGATATCACTGGGTCAAATCCTGTTTTAATAGCAAAATTTTCAGACGAAAATGGAATCAATACTTCTGGTGGATTGGGACATGAAATCTTGGCCGTGCTGGACGGAGTGACGCAGAACCCTATTGTTTTAAACAACTTCTATCGCACCAACTTGGGTGATTTTCAATCGGGATCTCTTACATATTTGTTTAACGATCTCACTCCTGGCTCTCATGAACTTTCAGTTACAGCTTGGGATACTTACAATAACCCATCAACCAAAACAATTGCATTTGTTGTGTCAGAAAACAATGGAATTTTGATTAATGAGATTTATAATGTACCCAACCCATTTGAAACACAAACAACATTTTGGGTCACTCACAACAAGCCGCGCGAGCTCTTAAACGCACAGATTGTTATCTATGATATCAATGGCAAATTAGTATGGGAAGAAGAAAAAACGGTATACTCAGGATCAAACATTAATAGTGAAATTTTCTGGAACGGTCAATCAAATGATGGTGCAGAAGTAAATAAGGGAGTATATTTGTGCACGATAACGCTAAAATCTACGTTATCAGATACTAAGCACACCGAAACACATAGAATAATTAGGAAATAAAATTTGGCATGAAAAATTTTTTTGGTCTAGTATTGATTTTATTTACATCACTTTTATACAGTCAAAATCGAGTCATTACAACGGGGGTCCCTTTTTTACTTATTACTTCTGATGCAAGATCAGCAGGTATGGGTGAACAAGGGGTAGCAACAACACCTGATGCTTTCTCTCAAAACTGGAATCCTTCAAAGTACAGTTTTGCACCGAGCGAATCAGGAATTGGTGTGAGCTACACTCCCTACCTAAGTCAATTGGTCAATGATATTTTCTTGGCAAATGTTTCCTATTACAGGGTTGTTTCGGAACGTGCAGCTTGGGCCACAAGCCTAAAATATTTTAGTTTAGGCGAAATAGAAATTGGGCAAACACCTGCCGATTTTATCAATCCTCTTATCGAGCGTCCAAACGAATTTGTGTTGGATTTTTCTTATGCGTTAAAACTCAATGAATCATTTTCTATGGGGGTTACAGGTGCGTTTATCAACTCTGATTTAAAACTTGGCTCTGCAACTGATGATGCCTCAGCGGCCAGCACAGTAGCCTTCGGAATTTCGGGGTATTACCAATCTGATGAGCTTAGCTTAGGCACCTTTGACGGCAAGTGGCGAGGTGGATTTTACATCAGCAACCTCGGACCTAAGTTGACTTACGAAACAGACGGCTATGCAGATTACTTGCCAACAAACCTCAAACTAGGAGGAGGTCTTGATATTATTCTCGATAGCTATAACACCCTCACTTTGGGTCTAGAAATCAATAAATTGCTTGTGCCGACTCCTAGCGAACCCATTGTTTCAACAAACGACGATGGAGAAGAAATCATCACTGGATATGTACAACCTGACGTGAGTTTTATCAGCGGAATCTTTAAGTCGTTTGGAGATGCGCCAGATGGACTCAGTGAAGAGTTGCAAGAGTTTACCTGGGCTTTGGGTGCCGAATTTAATTATAACAACGCTTTCGCTCTTCGTGCAGGATATTTTAACGAGCATGAACTCAAAGGCGCAAGAAAGTTTATCACATTGGGAGCAGGCTTTAAATACAACGTCGTTGATATTGATCTTTCATATTTAATTTCAGCAACAAAAGTCATCAACCCACTCGAAAATACGTTGCGATTCTCGCTTACATTCAATTTTGGTGATAGCCAATAGAACTAGCCATTGCTAACATAGTTTGAATAATCACTTTTCCAGTTTTTACACAAACTGCGAATGCATTATCTTTGCAGTAAGATATCACTAAAGATATTGATTCTATGAAAGAAGTTACCAAAGAAACCTATGTAGCGTGGTACGAGAATATGCTTTTTTGGCGCAAGTTTGAAGACAAGCTAGCAGCTGTTTACATTCAGCAAAAAGTACGAGGGTTTTTACATTTGTACAATGGACAAGAGGCCGTTCTTGCTGGATCACTACACGCGATGGATCTGTCCAAAGATCGTATGATAACTGCTTATCGAAATCATGTTCAACCAATTGGTATGGGCGTTGATCCTAAAAAGGTGATGGCAGAATTGTATGGAAAAGCAACAGGTACTTCGCAGGGTCTAGGAGGCTCAATGCATATTTTTTCCAAAGAACATCGTTTTCATGGGGGTCATGGAATTGTTGGTGGTCAGATCCCACTTGGTGCCGGAATGGCTTTTGGTGATAAATATCATGGAAGTGATGCTGTAACTTTATGTTATATGGGCGATGGCGCAGTCCGACAAGGTTCACTTCACGAAACGCTAAATCTAGCAATGCTATGGAAATTACCAGTGGTATTCATCGTTGAGAACAATGGCTATGCCATGGGTACTTCTGTTGAACGGACTGCCAATCACACTGATATCTGGAAGTTGGGCTTGGGATATGAAATGCCCTGTGGTCCAATAGATGGGATGGATCCTGTGAATGTTGCAGAGGGTATTTCGGAAGCAATCAACAGAGCACGAAAAGGAGATGGCCCTACTTTCCTAGAAGCAAAAACATATCGATATCGAGGTCATTCGATGTCTGATGCGCAGCATTATCGAACTAAAGATGAGGTCAATGAGTATCGAAAAATAGACCCAATTACGCAAGTGCGTGAACATATTTTGAAAAATAAATTTGCCACTGAAGATGAGTTGGCTAACATAGATGCAGATGTAAAAAAACGGGTACAAGAATGCGCAGACTTTGCAGAATCCTCACCATACCCAGAAACATCTTTGATGTATGATGCTGTTTATGAGCAAAAAGATTATCCATTTATAGCACACAAATTATAATATGGCGATTAAAGTAAACATGCCGCGATTGAGTGATACCATGGAAGAAGGAACAGTATCTTCATGGCTCAAGAAAGTAGGTGATAAAGTTGAGGAAGGAGATATTCTCGCTGAAATTGAAACAGACAAAGCCACAATGGAGTTTGAGTCTTTCAATGAAGGTTTTTTATTGCATATCGGAATTGCAGAAGGCGAAAGTGCTGCTGTTGATAGTTTGCTCGCTATCATTGGCGATGAGGGAGAAGATATCAGTGGCTTGCTCAATGGAGAGTCAGCGACAGATGCTACAGAAGAAACCCCAGAAGCAGAAGAATC
>CAXGAP010000045.1:0-7256 GCA_964008075.1 uncultured Flavobacteriaceae bacterium | reverse complement strand
ATACGTTTTTTTACTCTTATCTTTTGTGCTGTTTGGTCAAACTTTACCATGAGCCAACGCATCGCATTTGGATCATGTCATAAAGTGAATGATCCAAACAGTAATGTAATTTTAACATCCATCGCAGATAAAAATCCTGATGCATTTATTTGGCTTGGGGATATTGTTTATGGTAAAGATGGCAATCCCAAGGACCTGAGCAAAAGATTTGATCAGCTCAAATCAAAGAAATCATACCATAAGCTGCGTCAAACAACTTCGATATATGGCACTTGGGACGACCATGATTATGGTCTCAACAACGCTGGAAGTGACTATCAACACAAAAAAAGAAGTCGCGCCGATTTGTTTGCCTTCTTAGACGTTCCCAAAAACAACCCTGCCTACAAGCGCAATGGTGCCTACCAATCCTATGATCTAAGTCCAGACGTAAAATTGATTTTGCTCGATAATCGCTACTTCAAATCTGAATATGCCCCTAAAGCCTACAACGACCCATACCCTGCTGACGAAAATGGAACAATACTCGGAAAAGAACAATGGCATTGGCTCGAACAACTTCTCCTAAATTCGACTTCCAACATACACATTATAGCCTCAGGCATACAAGTTTTATCACCAAACCATCGCTTTGAAAAATGGCTAAATTACCCCAATGAGTACAAGCGGCTCATCAAATTGTTGCAAACCAACCAAACCAAAAATCCCATTGTAATTTCTGGTGATCGACATATGTCGGAACTATCCCAAAAAGAGATTGGGTACTGCACCCTTTACGACGCAACGGCGAGTGGAATGACTGAAGCCCTATCGATTAATCTGTCGGAAAGCAATCCTTATCGTGTTGGACAAGCAATTGGCATCAATAATTTTGGAATGCTCACCCTCGATTGGGATAAAAGAAGGCTCGATTTCTTGTTTTATGACCACAAAGGAAATCAAGTGTTTTCACACGTTGTAACCTTAACTGACTAATCCAGCCAAGTCACCTCTCCAGATTCGAGCTGATAAACCCCTCCAACAATTTGGATACTTCCTGATGCATGCAGTTCATGTAAAAGACTGCTTTTATCCAATATCCTGGCCATAGTCTGACGTACATTCTCAGCGATAGTGGTGTTGACAAATGCTTCGTCTTTACTGCTCGGTGCACGCCGCACCATCGATTGTGCCTTGTCCACAGCTGGTTGAATAGACGAGAGCAGTTCCGTGATATGCCCCAGTTCTACCCCATCACAAGCAGCCTTGACTGCGCCACAGCCAGAATGACCCAAAACAACAATGAGCTTGCTCCCAGCAACGCCACAAGCATACTCCATACTCCCCAAGATATCATTGTTTTCAAAGTTCCCTGCAACACGAGCAACAAAGATGTCACCAATGTGTTGATCGAACAGTATCTCTACAGGAACACGCGAATCGATACATGACAACACCACTGCCTTCGGGTACTGGCCATCAATTGTATCGCTGCGCAATGATGCAGCATCTACAATGTAGGGCGTGCCATTGACATAGCGAGCGTTGCCTGCTTGAAGTTCTTCATAAACTTGTTGTGGGCTTCTTGCTTGTTGTTCAGCAGCCGAAAATGCAGTCTGTCGTTTGGTGGTCATTGTATTGGTTTGGCAGCTTATCAATAAGCCTATTGAAAATATAAAATAATATAATTCATAGCTTAAAATTTGAGGTTCATCACAAAGTAAAAGAATTTTTGCCTTGCTTTCAAGTATTTTTTTATTCTTCCAAAACTTTTTCAAACTTTGGGGGTCTAATTATCAAAGCAAGTCCACTGAAAGTCCAAGAACAACAAATCGTACATTGTCTCCGTCAAAATGATATTGAGGGTGCTTTGCAATTGATTGTTGCGTATTTTCATGAGCCGCTCTACTGGGCCATTCGAAAATGGGTGTTGGTGCACGAAGACGCAGATGATGTGCTTCAACTCAGCTATGTGAGAATTTATAAAGGGCTTTCGAGTTTTGCCTTTAAAAGTGCAGTCAAAACTTGGTGCTATCGCATCGTATACAACGAGTCCATGCGCTTTTTGGAAATAAACAAAAAAAGAACACGCATCACTCAAGACTACAACGCATATCGGCTTGATAACCTCTATGCTGATCCTTATTTTGATGCCAATGCCGCCGATGCTTCCTTGCAAAAAGCCATCGCCGAACTAGACAACAATCAAAGAGAAGTGTTTTGTATGAAATACTATGACGAACTCAAGTTTGCTGAAATTGCTGAAATTAGCAATCGAAACGAAAATTCGGTCAAAACTCTTTTTTATAAAGCGAAAGAAATCATATCCAATCAAATTGTATTGTCATGAATCGAAAAACCAATACACATCAAAAACTCGGCTTTAACGTACCCAAAAACTATTTTGATACCTCCAAAGCGCAAGTCCTAGCGGCCATCCAAGCCGAAAAAAACAGCAAAACAAGGGTGCGAAAACTCATTCCAAAAATGATTCCTCTTGCTGCTGTTTTGGTTCTTGCTTTGGCAACAACATGGTTTTTGAGGGTCAGCAGTTCAACCAGCAGCTTGTCCGAGCTCGACGTACTTTTCCTCGATTCACTCACAGTAGAAGAAGAGTTTTTTGAGGACTGGTACGAAGAAAATTACGTTTTAAATGACCTAGATTAAAACTTTTTATCATACCAAAGGTCTAACAAGTAGAATCCTAAAAATTAATATTATGAAGTTCTTAAAATCCTTATGTACCATTATCACACTTTTTGTCAGTCTAATTGCAATTGCACAAGATGCAAGTCAACAACAAAAAAACCCTAACAGAGGGATGGAAAAAATTCTAACCCCTGAACAACTCGCTTTGCTCAAAGAGCAAAACGAACTGGTCAAAAGCCAGCGCGAAGCTTTTAAAAATTCTATGTCTGATGAGCAGCTAGCGATACTCAAAAACAAAGATTTCAACAGAAGAGAAAGACGTGAGGCACTACGTACCACCTTTAATCAAGATCAACTTGATATGCTCGACACACACAAGGCTAATGTGAAAGCACTGAAAGAATCGTTCCGCGAGTCGCTGACAGATGAGCAAAAAACCAACCTCAGAAAGCGTAGACTGCGAATGAAAGAGAAAAAACAACAGCTTAACAGTAAAAAAGGGCAGATAAAGAAAAGAATGAAAAAGAAAAAAATGAAAAACGGAAAAAATTAAACCTTTTTCCCCAGCAAAAGAGCACCCCGCCGGTGCTCTTTTTTTATATTTACATATGCGATATATATCTATTTTCTATCTGTTGATTTTTACCTCTTCCCTTGCACTGGCACAAACCTACAGTCCTAACGAAACAAATGAAATCGATACAATACTCGACGAGTTTTTTGTTGTGGACACCCTAGCTGTTTTACAAGCCTATGACGATCTTAAAAGTGGTTTTTTATACGCTTCCATCAGCTATGACGACCAGGCCTATTTTTCGGGGCGTGACTTCAATATTGATCAGTATGGGATCACCCCTAGCCTAACCTATCTCAACAGCCAAAGCATCTATCTTTTTGCAGGGGGGTCTTACTACAGTGCGCTAGACCCTGCATGGGATATGATTGTGTTGGGTGTTGGTCGGTTTTGGTCGATCGGAAAGCAAAAAAAATGGAGTGTCAGTGCTGGATACACTCATTCTTTTATAGATGATAATGGCGAAGAACTAAACAAACATCGGCTGTCATCGACTGTTTCATTCAAAGAACAACCCTTTCAACTCTCTATCGCTAGTGGCCTTCTTTTTGGTGCTGACCCAAGCTACTACCTCTCTGCATCAGGATCATTCGATGCCACCATTGCTCAGATAAACAATTTTGAGCTGAATTTCGAGCCATCTTTCTACATGCTTTTTAGCCAACAAAGCATCGTCGAACAGGTATCGTTTTTTAGATTTGCTGAATCCACTGTTTTTGATCTAATCAACAGCCAACTCGAGCTACCGCTTGTTTTTGACAACGATAATATTGATCTCACATTGAGCTACACACTTAACTTCCCAAACAATATTTTTGCAGATGAAAACCTCTCTTCTTCTGGCTTTTTCTCTCTCAGTTTGGGGTGGTTGATTCCACTTTAATCAGTCAGTTTTTGGTATATTCGTTTGGTAAACAAACTGCATGAACCACACAAACATCGGTGAGCTTTTGGCCAAGATCCCTAGCAGCCTGTCTGCAACTGATGCCAAAAGTCGCTTTTGGCATATTTGGAAAACAAACGAGCCCTTGCTTTGCAAGGGGGTTTGCTTTCCACGCACAACCCAAGATGTCTCTACAATTATGCAGTGGTGTCACAAGCACCAGCAAGAAGTGGTGGTGCATGGTGGGCTCACAAACCTTGTTGGGAGCACCCAAACAAAACCAGATCAACTGGTGGTGTCGCTTGAAAAAATGAATGCCATTGACCCTGTCGATAACCGAAACCGAACCATTGCTGCACAAGCAGGCGCTGTACTCGAAAACGTTCTTGATGCTGCCCAACAAGAACAATTTTTTTTACCCCTGAGCTTTGGCGCAAGGGGATCTGCTCAAGTGGGAGGGATCATTTCCACCAATGCTGGAGGCTTGCGTGTGTTTCGATATGGCATGACGCGAAACTGGGTTTTAGGGCTGGAAGTCGTACTCCCTGACGGTACCATCATAGAAAACCTAAAAAATCTGCGTAAAGACAACTCTGGAGTCGATCTCAAACAACTGTTTATTGGATCGGAAGGTATCCTCGGAGTTGTGACCAAAGCTGTGTTTCGACTTGTTGAACAACCACAAACACGACTATCGGCCATGCTCACCATGGATGACTATACCAAAGTCATACAGTGTTTGCGCTATTTTGACCAAAGTCTAGGTTCGCGTCTCACTGGCTTCGAGCTGCTGTGGAATAACACCTATCAAACCATGACTGCTGAGGAAACACACTACCAATCTCCTTTGCAAAAAGTGGAAATGTATATCGTCTTTGTCGAAGTGCTTGGCAAGCATGCACAGCGCGATGCTCAGGACCTACAAGGAGCTTGTGCGCATGGTTTTGAACAAGACTGGATTGCTGATGCTTGCTTTTTTGACACTGCTGCGGCACAAGAAGAATGTTGGAAGATTAGAGAAGATGTCGCTGCGCTCGAACTTCATGCACCTCACAACCAACACTTTGATATCAGTATTCCCATTGGTGACATTGGACAAATCATGAACGATATATTGTTCAAACTCCAACACATTGAGGGGGTGTTGGGAGCATACCCTTTTGGGCATGTAGCAGACGGCAATATGCATCTAATTGTCGGAAAGGAAAACAACAGCCAACAACTCACCAAACAAATCAACGATATTGTATACCAACCACTTGCAGCTGTGAAAGGCTCCATTTCGGCTGAACATGGCATTGGAATAGACAAAAAACCCTATCTTCAACTCTCACGAAGCCGAGACGAAATCAAACTCATGAAGGGGCTCAAACAGCTCTTTGACCCAAAAAATATCCTAAACCCTGGAAGGATTGTCAATTAGACAACCCCCTGCTAAGGATGTTATAGTATAAAAACCCCTACATTTGGTGTGATGCGATACCCCATCTACCAAATAAATGCTTTTAGCAAACGCTCATTCTGCGGAAATCCTGCTTGTGTGGTTCCCCTTACTGCATGGCTACCCGACGAAGAAATGCTTGCTATTGCCAAGGAAAATGGAGTAGCAGAAACTGCCTTTTATATTGAAGTAGGCCATAAGAATGAATTGCGTTGGTTTACCCCAGAAATCGAAATGGATTTATGTGGTCATGCCACCCTCGCAGCAGCCCATTGCATGGTAACGCATCGTGCCTACACAACTATTCCTATTCACTTTATCACCAAAAGTGGGGTGATATTGGTGAACGTTAAGGATGACAAATATCAACTCGATATGCCCTCGCGCCCTGGTGCCAAGGTTACCTTACCCAAAAACATTGAAGATGCCTTGTCCATCAAACCCAAAGAAGTGTACAAAGCTCGGGACTATCTATTGGTGTACGAATCCCAAGCCGATATCGAAGCCCTGCAAATCGATCTCGATTTGTTTAATCAAATCAACATTAAGCCTGGTGGGGTCATCGTCACTGCGCTTGGCGATACCCACGATTTTGTGTCACGTTTTTTTACCCCACAGGCTAGTATCCTCGAAGATCCTGTAACAGGCTCTGCCCATTGTACGCTTGTGCCCTACTGGGCCAAACGCCTGCAAAAAAACAGTTTTCATGCCTATCAATGCTCGCAGCGTGGTGGCGAACTTTGGTGTGAAGACAATGGCGATCGCGTGCTGGTAAGTGGTTATGCCTTTACCTATTTTAGAGGCTGGTTTGCACCAGGCGTATAAGCTGTGAAAAAATCCATCGCTCTTTTTTGGCAACAGTTTCTCAATACCCATGCGTTGGGTAAGCTTCCTTGTCCCCCCAGCTTTTATTTTTGTGACAATCGCCAAGATGCCGACGCTTGTGCTAAACTGGTCGTGAAAGGAATCAAACAAGCCACAGCATCCTCGTTGTGGTGGTTTAATAAACACAAGGAAAATCTTCCAGAAGTCGGTGATTATCATATCATTACCAATTGGGATGGAACCTCCGTTGCAGTGATTCAAACCACTGCTGTGGCAGTAATTCCCTTTGGCCAAGTCGGTGCTGGCTTTGCCCATGCCGAGGGAGAAGGTGATCAGTCGTTGGTGCAATGGCAAGAGGTTCATCGCGCCTACTATGCTCGTGAAATGGGCTGTGAAGCACGCGATATCACTGACGATTTTGCTGTGGTTTGCCATAATTTTCAAACTGTTTTTTGTGCATAGAGTTGATTGTTTTCTTTTTATATTTGTAACATAAATTTATGTGCTATGTATCCAGCTGAATTGGTCCAACCCATGAAAGAAGAACTCATTTCAATTGGTTTTGATGAACTCGCCGATGCCTCGGCTGTTTCGTCTGCCCTTGGCAAAAGTGGTACGACTTTGGTCGTTGTCAATTCGGTTTGTGGTTGTGCTGCTGCCAATGCTCGTCCGGGTGTGCGCTTGTCGCTTGCCAACGACAAACATCCCGATCAACTCACCACTGTTTTTGCAGGGGTTGATCGTGAAGCAACAGATGCTGCTCGTGCAGAAATGGTGCCTTTTCCACCCTCTTCCCCCAGCATTGCCTTGTTTAAAGATGGTGACTTGGTACATATGCTCGAACGTCATCACATTGAGGGACGCTCTGCCGAACTCATTGCCGAAAACCTCATAGAGGCCTACAA
>CAXGAP010000044.1:0-7434 GCA_964008075.1 uncultured Flavobacteriaceae bacterium | reverse complement strand
TCGGTTGTACATTTTCGTATAGCCAGACCACTAAGGTAGATCGTACGACTTCACCTCAACTGATGAAACTCACCCAGTTTCACGATAATGGAGAAATTGCTCAACACGGGCATATTCACCGCAACAAACTCGATGGTGTTTGGGAATCTTTTGATGCTGAGGGCAACAAAATCGCAGTTGGTAATTATGATAAAGGCGTAAAATCCGGCACTTGGTTTTTTTGGACCGATGAGCAATTGATTGAAGTTGAGTTTGCCAATAACAAGGTAGAAGACGTCATTTATTGGAACACGACAGAGCGTACAGCCTCTCGCTAATTTTCCTTAAACTTTATTGAATCTTATAGCGGCCCTTTTGCTGAGATAAAAAGCAACAGGAACAATTACCAGCGTCAAAAAGGTCGCAAAAGTCAGTCCGAAAATAACGGTCCATGCAAGAGGACCCCAGAAAATCACATTATCTCCACCGATATAAATCTGCGGATCTCCAGTAGTGAATAGTGAAAAGAAGTTGATGTTGAGCCCCACAGCCAATGGAATAAGCCCAAGTACGGTTGTAATGGCTGTCAGCAACACAGGGCGTAAACGTGCTTTACCCCCATTCACAATTGCATTAAAAATTTCGGATCGATCCAAATGATAATCATACTCGAGACCATGTTTGTCACGTCTTCGGTCGAGCAAAAGCTGGGTATAGTCTAATAGCACTACACTGTTGTTGACCACAATTCCAGCCAAGGAGATTATCCCCATCATGGTCATTATGATGACAAAAGTCATATTGAAAACCACCAAACCGAGAAGGACCCCTGTGAAGCTCATAAATATGGAAAATAAGATTATAAAGGGTTTACTTACCGAGTTGAATTGTAAAACGAGTAAGACTAATATCAAAAACAAAGCATAAAGTAAAGCACTAGACAAAAAGGACATGTTTTCTTCTTGCTCTTCAATCTCACCAGTAAATCGATAGCGCATATCGGCAGGCAACTCAAAGGCATCTATTTGTGTTTTGATTTGATTGACGATTTCTGCAGCGTTATAACCAGGCAATATGGCCGAGTAAACAGTCACAACACGTTCTAGGCTACGATGCTTAATTGCACTATAACCAGAAGTGTTTTTTCTATCGGTGACTGCAGCAACTGGAATCGATTTGATTTGTCCAGATGCCATGTCTCGAAAGGTGATATATTGATTAAATAAAGCAGATTGATTGTAGCGATCTTCTTCTTGAAAACGCACATTGATGTTGTAGTCCTCCCCATCTTTTTTATACACTCCTGCTTTTTCTCCAAACAAGGATTGGCGAAGCTGAAATCCTATTTGCCCTGCGCTAACTCCAAGTTCTCCAGCTTTTTGGCGATCAACAGCGATGCGCATACCCGGCTTGTTACGATTGACATCGACTTTGAGTTCCTCAATTCCTGGAATATTCATGTTAATGATAAAGTTTCGCATTCGCTCACTGACCTCTATCAAATCGCCATAATTATCTCCCGTTACTTCGATATTGATTGGATAGCCCAGTGGGGGACCTGCTTGGTCTTTTTCAACTGAAATGGAAACCCCTGCAAAGGTACCTGCCAATGCTTGTTGGATTTCTCTTCGAAGGTTTTCACTCGATAAACCACGGCGGAATTTGAATTCACGCATGGTTGCAGTGATTTTTCCACGATGAGGCATTTCGGCTTCAGATCCACCTTCAGTTTGTGGATTTCCAGCACCAGCACCAACCTGTGAAACCAAAGATTCGACCATAAAATTATAACCATCATCAATATATTTTGGTTGGTTGACGGTTTTGATGACCAGCTGCTCAATCGACTTGGTTATTTCATCAGTTTTGGCGATGTCAGTCCCTTGTGGATATTCGATATAGATGATGATTTGTGTGGGTTGATTGTCGGGGAAAAACTCCACTTTTGGTTGTGAAATTCCAACAAGAACAAATGAGAAAATGAGCATCAATACTGTTCCAAAGACAAAGGCATATGCCCGGCGACCACGCATGGCATATCGCAGCAATCGCTCGTAGCGAATTTCTAGCCAAACCAAAAATCGAGTTCTAAATCGATTGGCCAGGTCTTTTAATACATATTTATAAATCCAAAAAAGCAGAACAATAAAAAGTAGTAAAGAACCAAGCCCTCGAATGGCACCCCCATTAAAGAGGACTAAGATTCCCAATCCACCAAGGATGAGCGTGATTCGAATGAGTTTTTGTCGAGATAGAATTTTTTCTTCTACATCCATAAATTGGGATACCAGAACAGAGTTGAAGAAGATGGCAACTATAAGAGAAGAACCCAATACGACAGAAAGTGTAATGGGGAAGTAGATCATAAACTGCCCCATAATTCCTGGCCAAAAGCCTAAAGGCACAAAAGCTGCAACAGTGGTTGCAGTTGAAATGATGATGGGAAAGGCAATTTCACTCACTCCTTTTTTAGCAGCTTCAAATCGAGGCATCCCTTCTTTTTCAATAAGTCTATACACATTTTCAACAACCACAATTCCATTATCAACCAGCATTCCCAAGCCCATTACTAAGGCAAAGAGAACCATGGTATTCATTGTATACCCCAAAGATTGAAGGATAAAAAAGGAAATAAACATAGACATAGGAATGGCAAACCCTACAAACAAGGCATTACGAAATCCCAGGAAAAAGGTAAGAACTGTTACAACCAGAAGAACACCAAACAAGATGTTGTTTATCAGGTCATTGACTTGGTTAATGGTAATAGTAGAGGTGTCGTTTGAAATAGCGACTTCGACATCTTGTGGGATGATGGTGGAGCGTGCATTATCGACAATCTTACGAATGGCTTCCGCAGCTTGGATCAGGTTTTTACCACCTCTTTTTTTGACATCTAACATCACTACAGATTGCCCAAATTCTCGCGCATGGGTGGTGGCGTCCATATCCTTAAATCGAATGGTGGAAATGTCTTTTAAGTAAATTGCTCCAAGTTCGTTTTTGACAACAAATTCTCCCAAATCTGAGGGGTTTTGGATTTCTCCAATCACACGAATGTTACGTCGTTGGTCATTGGAAATAATACTTCCCGCAGAGACAGTCGAATTTTCGTTTCGAATGGCTTGGATGACATCTCCAAAACTCACTTTCGATGCCATCATTTTGTGGATATCAACTGCCACTTCGACTTCTCTTTCTTGCGTACCTCGAATATCGACCTCTTTGATTTGATCGAGGCGCTCGATACGCTGTTCCAATAGCTCAGCGTAATCGTTTAATGCATCGAGAGTGTAGTCTCCTTGCAGGGTGACATTGACAATGGGAAATTCCTCTACAAAATTGAGGTCAAACACATTGGGCTCGAGTTTGGCATTATTGAACGTGGGCCAGTCCTCACCTGCCACAACAGCATCCACTTCGTCTTTGACTTTTTGCTTAGCGAGATTAACGTTGATGTCTTCGTCAAACTCTAGCACAACCATCGAATAGTCGTCTTGTGATGTGGAGGTGATTTCTACTACATTACTCACCCCTTTAACTGCCTCCTCTAAAGGATCAGTCACAAAGCGTTCTATGTCTTCTGCTGTGTTTCCGGGGTAAGGGGTGCTGATGTAGATATTGGTTTCAGTAATCTCAGGAAAGTTCTCACGCGGCATTGTCAGATAAGCAGATATACCCAAAAACAACAATACCACCATAAAGACATACATGGTGTTGCTGTTGCGTATCGCCCATGAGGAAAGGAGAAACTCTTTTTCGGAGGAATTAGAGGTCTTTGCCATCTTTATTTTATGATTTGAACAGGTTGATTTTCTTTCACAAGTCGAGCGCCCTCACTGATAATGATTCCGCCTTCTTTTAGACCCGCAACCACTTCAACCATACCATTTTCTGCATAGCCAGTTTGAATAAAGACTTTTTGTGCTTGATTGTACTTGTCAATTGCAAAAACAAACTGATCACCGGAGGCATTTTCCGAAATAACACTCACAGGGATTAAGAGAGCTTTTGGATTGATGTAGTCAAAAATATGAAGGGTACTAATCAAGTTTGGATTGACCTCTTGCAATGGATCAATATCTACAGTCACACGGAATGTTCTATTTTCAGTACTGACATGTGTTGCTCTGTGAGAAATACTTGCCTCAAAAGAGGTATTGAGAACAGGAATTTCTACAAGGGCTGGAGTTCCTTTCGACACCGTTGGCAAGTAGCGTTCGGGCACATCTGCTTCCACATACATTTCTTTGGTGCTCACTAGCCGAATGAGCGGCATAGTTCCAGGGCTGACGACCTGACCGACGTCAACCATGATGTGATCAATTTTTCCAGAAAAGGGAGCGCGCACAATCGCTTTTTCTAGTTGATCGTTCAGTTGTCCCAACTGACTGCGTTGGCTTTCATAGTTGGTTTTGGCTTGAAGATACTCAATTTCAGAGCCAATCTGTTCGTTCCACAGTCGCTTTTGACGTTCAAAAACTGTTTTTGCCAAATCGGTTTGTGCTTTTTGCAAACGGATGGTTTGTTTCAGTCCACCATCGTCGATGCGCATCAGTACTTGACCTTTTTTCACCTGTTGACCTTCTCGAACCGATATGGATGAAACTGCTCCCATAAATTCGGGTTGCAACAACATATTTTGATTTGTTTTCACAATTGACTGCAAAGAAATACGATGTTTTAATTCGCTGGGCTTAACAGTATCTACAGAGACCAGTGCTCGTTTTTTGCTGGTGTCCAATCGGTTGAGAGCAGCTGTGACCAAACCGAGTTCGTTGCGAAGCCCCTCGATTTGATTGACCATTCCAGATCGCTTTTGTTCCAGGCCAACAACATCAGAACTGTCGATGAGTTCTTGGGTTGATGGTTCGGCTTCGTTTCCACAAGAAAAAAGGGTGAAGCATGCTAGAAAAAGAATTAGGTATTTCATTTTTTTACAATTTCAGGTGATGAGTGATATAATATATCGAGTTCAGTTTTTGATTGGATGATATCTCGCATGGTATTCAAATGTTGGTTTTGTAGGTCGTAAAGCTGCAATTGAGCTTGTCTAAGCTCGAAACTACCACTTACACCCTCGCTGTATTTGAGATTGTTTTTGCGTTCAATTCTATAGGCGATTTCTAAACTTTCCTGACTTCTCAGAAACGCTTCCAAAGCCAAGGTAAATTGACTGTGTGCGTTTGCTTTTTGCAATAGAAGGTCTTCTTCAATTTGTTTGAGTTGTGTCTGGGCCTTGGCAACATTGAGTTTGGCTTGATCAGTTCGTGACTGACCTGCACCAGAAGTGAAAATGGGAAGAGTTACACTTAAACCAATAGCAGAGCGATTATACCACTGTTGATATTTTTGAAAAAAAGTAAAATCGTCATTAAAGCCATCATACCCACTTGTGATAAAGGCCGAAATGGTTGGCAGGGCTCGAAAACGCTCAAGCTTGAGCAACAATTCAGAAGAACGGAGGTTGTTTTGAGCAATTTGGTAGTCGATGTTTTTTTTCAGGTCCCAATTCGATGAAATCAGCTCATTCTCACTTTTGACACAGAGTTCCAACAAGGTGTCTGTCAAATTGATATTGTCATTTAAATCTCTTCCCAAAGTCATGTTGAGCATTTGATGTGTTATGGGAACAAGTCGCAGCACATAATCGAGTGAACTTTGGATGGAAGCACTTGTGATTTCCAACTGTTCCACCTGCTCGACTTCGACCAAACCTTGTTGATATACTTTTTGTACATCTGTCAGTGTACCTTCAAGGTTTTCAAGGTTTTTTTCCAAGATGCGTTTTCGTTCCTCTGCAAGAAGAACATTTATATAAGCATCAGTCACGAGTCGTTTGACTTCCAATTCGCTTTTGACTTTGTTTTGTCGAGATATTTTGAGGAAGACACTGGATGCCTGAAGACCAACCAAATAGGAACCATCAAAGATCAATTGATCCAAACGCGCGGCGGCATCCACACTTTGTTCGGTGCCAAATTTAACAGGGTAATATTCGCCCGGATTTCCACCAAAATAAGCCCCAGGAACGATAGATGTCCGCTGTTCGAGGTCTTTGTTGTAGAAGGCACTGGCACTGATTTGTGGTAAACCAGTAGCAATTGTTTCCCATTGTCGTTCACGCGCAATTTGAATATCATAGTCAGCATTGACCATGATGCGATTGTTTTGTAAACCTTCCATAATTGCCTCTGTCAAGCTGAGCGATTGTTGACTCCATCCAAACGGAATAAACATGAGTGAAACAATAAGGATCAATAAACGATTCATGATTTTGGTTTAATATATGAGGATAAATATGTCATGCCTTTATCTGTAACGATGGCACGTAAGTGATAATCTAAGTAACTTTCCATAAGCTGTCCGGGGCTATATTTTTCTGTGGGAAACAGTTCTGCATTTTTGATGCCAGTCATGCCGTTAAAATACATTCGAGAAATAAAGTCAACATCGATAGACGGACGAAAAAGTTTCATTTTAACCCCTTTTTTCAAACTCTTTCGCACAGATGTTGTCATAAAATCAAATTGTTTTTTTTGGAGTTCGTCATGAATGATTGGATAATATTTTCTCAATTGATGTAGAGGGGATGTTTTTTCGCCCTTCAATTGATGCATGATGAACATTTTGATTTCGTATAGTTCAGAAATTGGATTGCTTGCTTGATTACGAATTTCCTCGAGCTTGGTTGTAATATAGTTGTGCATCGAAAACACAACCTTCTGAATCAAAGCTTCTTTATTGCTGAAAAAATTATAAATGGTTTTCTTAGAAATTTTCATATTCAGGGCAATATCATCCATCGTGACTGTTTTAAATCCATATTCTAAAAACAAATCAGTGGATGCAACAACGATAGATTTCTCTATGTCAATTGACTTCATAGCGGGGCAAATATATACAAGGAAACTCAAAAAACAAAAAAAGTTTCCTGCGTTTTCATGAAAATGATTTTAGACTTCTTTTGCGTAGTTGTACTTTTGTTAAAATTTTAAAATTCATGCGTTCAGTCCAAGCGTATCAAGAATTGTTTTCCACTCATTTACAATCCATGGCATTTGAAAATGAGCCTTTGGGGCTTTATGACCCAATTTCTTATATACTGAAACTCGGGGGTAAGCGAATACGACCTGTATTGGCACTTATGGCTTGCGATGCTGTGGGAAAAAATCCTTCATCAGCCCTAGACGCAGCGACTGCTGTGGAGTTGTTTCACAATTTTACTTTGCTTCACGATGATATTATGGACGAAGCAAGTCTGCGTAGAGGTCAGCAGACAGTGCATCAAAAATGGGATGTCAATACTGGTATTCTTTCAGGAGATGCGCTTCTTGTGATTGCCTATCAACAGCTTAACCACTATGAGGATACTCTCTTTTCACAATTGACAAAGTTGCTCAGTGAAACAGCACTACTTGTATGTAAGGGACAACAATATGACGTTGACTTTGA
>CAXGAP010000043.1:0-7524 GCA_964008075.1 uncultured Flavobacteriaceae bacterium | reverse complement strand
ATATCTCGTAATGAAATCAAAGAATCGATCAGTCGATCATTATCCCTTTGATGTAAACCAATACTGGGTTCATCGAGAATGTATAACACTCCTGTGAGTTGTGCGCCGATTTGGGTTGCCAAACGAATACGTTGCGCCTCACCACCTGAAAGTGATTTTGAAGTTCGATGAAGTGTCAAATAATCAAGTCCAATATCTAAGAGAAACTGGATTCGTTTTTGAATTTCCTTGATGATTTCAGCAGCAATTAATTTCTGTTTTTCAGAGAGATTATCATTAAGTTGGTTAACCCAATGTGCAAGTTCAACCAAATCCATCGAAGAAATTTCTGAGATGTTTTTATCAGCCAACCTAAAGCACATCGCTGCTTCATTTAGGCGCGAGCCATGACAAGTTGGACATTCGATCTGATTCATGAATGATTTTGCCCATCTCTTGAGAGAAGAGGAGTGGGCATCTTTAAATTGAGTTTCAATGAAGGGGACGATCCCATCATAATCAATAGTGTATTCACGTGTTAACCCTAGTGTTTTGGAGGCGACAGAAAAACCTTCATTTCCCCCATGCAATATTACATCAAGTGCTTGCTTTGAAATGGATTTAATAGGGTCTTTTAAAGAAAATTTATAACGCTGTGCAATGCTTTCAAACTGTTTGAATGTCCAATTGTTTTTAAAACTTCCAGCAGGCTTGATTCCACCTGTGTGTATGGAAACAGAATCATCAGGTATAACTTTGTCTAGATCGACTTTATGCTTTATGCCAAGGCCACTACAGTCTTGACACATTCCCTTTGGAGAATTGAATGAAAAGGTATTTGGCTCAGGGATAGGATAGGCGATGCCTGACGTGGGGCACATCAGGTTGCGACTAAAAAATCTACTTTCTTCACTGCTCTGATCCCATAAAATCACAGTATTTTTTCCATGATACATGGCAGTTTGTAGGCTCTCTTTGAGTTGTATCTGTGAGCTTTTTTTGCTTCGATTGATGAGTAAACGATCAATGACAATATCGATATCATGCAGCTTGTAACGATCGACTTTGTATCCTAGTTTTATATCGACAAATTCACCATCCACTCGAACTCTAGTGAAGCCTTGCTTTAAAATGTTTGAAAACAATTCTCGATAATGACCTTTACGTGAGCGAACTACAGGCGCCAACAAAATCACTTTTTGATTGTTGAAGTCGTTGTGAATTAGAGAAACAATCTCATCATCACTGTATTGAACCATCAATTCTTGCGTGGCACTGCTGTAAGCATTGGCAGCTCTGGCATATAGCAATCGAAAAAAATCATATAACTCAGTAATCGTACCAACAGTTGATCTAGGACTCTTACTCGTTGTTTTTTGCTCGATGGCAACCACTGGTGACAAGCCATCAACCTTATCGACGTCTGGGCGATCCATACCGCCAATAAATTGACGTGCGTAAGCACTAAAAGTTTCGATGTATCTTCTTTGACCCTCTGCATGTAAGGTGTCAAAAGCAAGTGATGATTTTCCACTTCCCGATAATCCTGTTATGACAGTGAGCGCGTTACGAGGAATAGTTACATCAATGTTTTTAAGATTGTGTTCTCGAGCGCCTTTAACAACAATTTTTTCTCCCATGAGCAAACACGCAATATACTTTAATTTAATAAAATTTTGAAAGAGTTTTAGTTTGATTTATGAAGACCGAAATGATCAATCACATCTTCCAAAAAATCAAAAGCAGTATCTTTAAAATAGGAGTAGTCATCGTTCAATTGATCAACAGCATTACCCATTGGGTCTATGTTTTTCCGTTTTGACATTTGATTTAAAACCAATCGAATGCCCTCAGTACTAGCATAATCCTCAAGCCAACCATATTTTTTCATCGCCAAAAAATAGTGTTTAGCACTTGCAGGCATAAGGTGTAATTGCCGCTGAAGCATATCATAAACCTTTTGCACATATATCGACAATGGTAGGGGATGGAACTTCTCGAAGTGAGCAGCCAAAAAATGATCGTAAAACAAGTCTAAAATCACTCGAGATCGATGTCGATACAGATGGAATAAAACAGCACGCAATACCCTACTTTTTGGATGACTGTCAGTGTATAAATCAATTGTTCTGTGAAGATGAATGCCCAATTGAACAGACTGACTGTAATGTTTCAGGGTTTTATTGTTGATATGATCCCCAATAAAGTTGCCTAAAAGAGTGTTTTCATCATCTCCCGAAAGAATCATATGGCCTAAGTAATTCATCTCTCAAAAATATGAATGTTGGGGATACATTCTTTATTATCTTTGCAAAATATGACACTCATCAGTTCAATTTCTGGCATACGAGGAACCATTGGTGGAAAAGAGGGTAGTAACCTCACTCCTGTTGATGTGATTCGATTTACAAGTGCTTATGGTACTTGGTTATTACATAAACATCAAAAAGGGACAGTCGTGGTTGGTCGTGATGCTCGACCCTCGGGAGAAATGATCCAAGAGCTTGTTCAGCAAACACTTATCTCACTGGGAATCCATGTGATTGATGTGGGTTTATCGACGACACCAACTGTCGAAATGGAGGTTGTACGTCATAAAGCGCAAGGCGGTATTATACTCACTGCCAGTCACAACCCCAAAGAGTGGAATGCCTTAAAACTTCTCAATGAAAAAGGGGAGTTTCTTGATGCTGAAAATGGAGAGAAAATCAATAAGATAAGTAAAAACCTTTCATCTGTTGAGTTTGCTACAGTCAACAAATTGGGAGCGATATGCATAGAGACTGATGCAATTCAACACCACATTAATGCAGTACTAGACTTGCCACTTGTAGATGTAGAATTGATTAAAAATCGTGGACTGACAGCTGTTGTAGATGGAGTTAATTCAAGTGGGGGCATTGCAATACCAAAGCTGTTAGATACATTGGGTGTTAATGTTGTTCCCATACACTGCGAACCAAATGGCGATTTTCCACACAATCCCGAACCTCTTGCTCAACATTTAACAGACTTGTCCGAAGCAGTCGTGAGGCATCATGCAGATTTGGGTATTGCTGTTGACCCTGATGTAGATCGATTGGTCTTTATGGACGAGCAAGGGATTTTGTTCGGTGAAGAGTACACCTTAGTGGCTTGTGCTGACTATGTATTACATCAACATCCTGGAAATACAGTCTCCAACTTGTCTTCTACTCGTGCATTGGCTGAAGTCACTCGCCAGTATGGGGGAGATTATGTTGCAAGTGCTGTTGGAGAAACCCATGTAGTTGAACTTATGAAAAAAAGCAACGCTGTTATAGGGGGAGAAGGCAATGGTGGTGTGATTTACCCTGACCTTCATTATGGGCGTGATGCCTTGGTTGGTGTTGCATTATTCCTCTCGCATCTTTGTAAACAGGACTGTTCTGTTTCTGTTTTGCGTAGTAAATACCCAAATTGGCTTATGAGAAAAGATAAAATCAATCTGACTCAAAATCGTGATGTTGAAAGTCTACTCAACACCATTGCAACCTCATATACAGATAATACTGTGACACGTATTGATGGGGTGAAAATTGATTTTTCAGATGGTTGGGTACACATTCGAAAATCGAATACAGAACCAATTATTCGCATTTACGCTGAAGCAAAGACAGAACAGCGTTTAGATGAATTGGTAAAAGGGATTCAGGATATTGTCAATCACTTTTAGTGTGCATTCGCTTAAAACGATTGTGAGTCCACAAATAATATTTCGGATCTTCTTTGATAAGAATTTCCAATTCCTCAGTAAACTTGTCTGTAATATAATTTTCTTCTGTTTTTCTAGGTTCATTGGCCAGTACTGTAATTTCAGTTTTATAAAACCCCCTTTTTACGCGTCGCACTTTTGCCATTAAGACAGGAATATCGTGTTCTTTTGCAATGCGTTCAGCACCTGTAAAGACAGGGACTTCAGTGCCAAAAAACTTGCGGAAATAGGTCTTTTTCCTAATTTGAGGAGACTGATCACTCGCAAATCCATACAATCCTAAATGATTGTTTTCAACATGATGTTTGATTGACTTTACTGTCTCACGACGAGGAATCAAATAGGCACCATAACGCTTTCGAACTCTGATTATAAGCTGATCGAAGTATGGATTTGATAGAGGTGCGTAAATGCCATAGGCAGTGTGATCGGAATAATATCCCATCGATAAAAGCCACTCATAACTAGCATAATGTCCACACATCATGATGACTGATTTTCCCTGTAAAGCATAACTTTGTAGCAAGGACGAGTTCTTCACTACAAAGCGTCTTTGAATTTGACTTTTGGTCAAAAGAAGAGATTTCAACGTTTCAAGATATAAATCACAAAAATGCTTATACACTGCTTTTTCGATTGCTAGGCGTTGCGTTTCATTTTCGCCAAAACCAGTTCGAATGAGGTTATCACGCACCACTTTTTTTCGATAGCCGATGATTCGATAAAGAACAAATGATAAGACATCAGAAAAAACATACAACAAACGAAAGGGTAGTAAGGCGATAAAGTAGATTAGAGGAAGCGAAAGTATGTATATGAGTAAATTCATGAAAGTCTGGGCTAGATGGTTTTTCAGCTTACAAATATATATATATTTGGAACCAAATTTTGATATGTCATTACCTCTGTTGCTTCTCATCATTTCAAATGTCTTTATCTCCAATAAGGGTTTTTCAGATGTACAATTTTTCGATCGTTATAAGTTTTCAGTCTTCCAACTTCAAAAAAATGAGTATTTCCGTCTGTTAACTTCTGGATTTCTGCATGTCAACACAGCGCATTTGATCTTTAATATGTTTGCTTTGTACATATTTGGGGATGTTGTTATCCAAATTACAGGAGTTTATTTGTTTCTTTTGATCTATATTGCCAGTTTGTTTGCTGGAAACTATTTTACATATTTCAACCACAAGAATGAGCCCAATTACACAGCAGTAGGAGCGAGTGGTGCAGTTTCTGGAATTGTGTATTCTTCGATACTTATCTTTCCACAAATGAAGCTTGTTTTACTGTTTTTACCTATCCCAATTCCAGGGTACACCTTTGGAATTTTATATCTTTTATACACATTATTTGGAATGAAAAGTAGAAGGGATAATATAGGGCATACTGCTCATTTTGGAGGTGCATTAGCAGGGTTTTTGATCACTCTGTTAATATATCCATCCTTGATCTACATGCAAATGTACCTTATATTAGTTATGATGACTCCTTTATTAATGTACCTCGTGATGAAAAGCAGAGGTAAACTATAGGTTTGAAGTAGCGTTTTTAAGAATGCTTTTGATCGACGCCAAATCGTGACTACGAGCAATAACAGTTCCATTATCATCAATTAAAAACAATTCAGGGATGGAGCGCACGTTATATTTTTCGGCAACAGGATCTTGCCAGTGCCTTAAGTTAGAGACATGTGTCCAATTCAAACCATCATCCTCAATCGCATCTAACCAAAGCTTCCTGCTTCGATCGAGCGAAACACTAACAATCTTCACGTCCTGGCTTTTATAGGTGTTGTAAAGCTCTACAAGCGCAGGGCTTTGATTGCGACATGGTTTACACCAAGATGCCCAAAAGTCAATGACTGTAAATTTTCCTTTGGCTTGATCCAATGAAACCAATTCGCCATTTGGGCTAGGCGCTTTAAAATCTGGGGCAACATCACCTACCCTTGGAGTTTCTATATTAGCCTCTTCTTGCAATTCTTTTTGTCGCAGCAACTCAAGTATGTTTTGCGCGGACTTTGTCATTTGAATTTTGCTGTCTAGCTGATCAAATAAATCTTGCGCCTCTGTTTTGTCGATTTGTCCAGATGTAACACGCTGCTCTAAAATTAATGATGAAACATATGAGTCAGGATTCTCTTTGATAAAATTGATTTCAAAATCTGCAATTTTGACTACTATACCGTCATACTGCTCCTGTAAGTCTGAAATATTCAAACTGTCTTTACTCAACATAGCATTGCGCAGTTCAAAAGAAATCTCTTGTAATGCTTGATTAAATGTTCTCACTTCTTCTAAGAAACGAGAAACATCTTGATTTGATTTGGTACCTTTTATACTCGCTTTTTGAATGCTATCTTTTTTTGCTTCAACAGTGATTGTACCTGGTTCGATGACAACAGGAAGAAGGCTACGTACACCCTCAAAATTTAGATAGTGCATTTCAGGGTATTTGGATGAGCCAGAAAGACTAAACGTTCCAGCCTCGATTTGGACTGTGTCGATTGGCATTAATTGAGACTGCTCGTCAACACCTAAAAGAAGTACGTTTTGACCATCCTCAAGATCTATTAATCCATTTAAGGTATAATCTGTTGTTTCCGAACAGCTAGTGATAACAAAGAGTATTGCGAGGAATGGAGCGATTGTACGCATATTAATTTTTTTTCAAAGGTAAGTAATGTTTTAGTATTCTCAATTGATATGAATCATTACATAAAATCATCGTATTTTTGCTAAAAATAGACTCATGGCAGGCAACAAATTTGGTCACCTTTTCACATTAACTACATTCGGCGAATCTCATGGTCCTGCTTTGGGTGGAATTATCGATGGGTGTCCCGCTGGGGTATCAATTGATGAGGATGCTATCCAAGCAGACTTAGACCGTAGGAAGCCAGGACAATCAAAAATTGTGACCCAGCGAAAAGAGCCAGATCGTGTGGAAATTTTTTCTGGTATTTTTGAGGGAATGACAACGGGAACTCCTATTGGCTTTGTGATACATAATAGCAATCAGAAATCTAAAGATTATGATCATATTAAAAATGCCTACCGTCCATCACATGCTGATTTTGTCTATGATAAAAAATATGGTTTTCGAGATTATAGAGGTGGAGGGCGAAGCTCTGCCCGCGAAACGGTAGCAAGAGTTGTTGCTGGCTCTATTGCGAAACAGTTTATGTCTGGTGTGCAATTTCACGCTTTTGTTTCTGCAGTTGGTGATTTAAAACTTGAAAACCCTCATTTACAAACCGACTTTTCGTCGATCGAATCCAACCCTGTACGTTGTCCTGACCCTAAAATGGCAAAGGAAATGAAAGAATACATCAAGCAGATCCGAAAAGAAGGAGATACAGTAGGTGGATTGGTTACCTGTGTAATTAAAAATGTTCCAATTGGACTTGGGGAGCCCGTGTTTGACAAACTTCATGCGGAACTTGGAAAAGCCATGCTTTCAATCAATGCCGTAAAGGGGTTTGAATATGGAAGTGGCTTTGCAGGTGCTTCTTGGCGCGGAAGTCAACACAATGACCTTTTCAATTCGGATGGCACTACTAAAACAAACTATTCTGGCGGTGTTCAAGGAGGGATAAGCAATGGGATGGACATCTATTTTAATGTTGCATTCAAGCCAGTCGCAACGATCATGCAAGATCAAACTACAATTGACAAGTCTGGAAAAGAAATTACCATGGAAGGCAAAGGACGTCATGACCCTTGTGTAGTTCCGCGCGCGGTACCTATAGTGGAGGCAATGGCTGCACTTGTTCTTGCAGATTATTTCCTGATTGCGCGTACAAATTC
>CAXGAP010000042.1:0-7632 GCA_964008075.1 uncultured Flavobacteriaceae bacterium | reverse complement strand
GCGCAAAACAAAAAGCTATTGTCCATTTATTTCACTGCTGGTTTCCCTGCAATAGATGATACTGTTTCCATTTTGGAACAACTTCAAGAAGCAGGTGTCGATATGATTGAATTGGGCCTTCCATTCTCCGATCCCCTTGCAGATGGACCTACAATACAGGAGAGTTCAACCAAAGCACTTCACAATGGAATGACGACTGATAAACTATTTGACCAACTCCAAGGGATTCGGAAAACCATTGATGTCCCTTTGATTGTCATGGGATACTTCAATCCTATGATGCAGTTTGGTGTCGAACGTTTTTGCAAACGCTGCCAGGAAGTTGGCATCGATGGGCTCATCATTCCAGATCTTCCTGTTGATGTGTATCATGAAAAATACCAAAAACTATTTCAGCAATACGGTCTTCTCAATATGTTTTTGATCACTCCTCAAACACCTGATGATCGAATTGACTATATCGATAAGGTCTCTGAAGGTTTTATCTATATGGTAAGTAGTGCTGCTACCACTGGTGCACGAGGTAGTTTCGGCAATGAACAAGAACAATATTTTAAACGTATTGGCGCTATGAATCTAAAGTCCAAACTCTTGGTAGGTTTTGGTATCAGTAATCGTGAAACCTATGATGCTGCTGTTGCCCATAGTCAAGGCGCAATCATTGGCTCTGCTTTCATCAAGCATTTGGAAAAGAATGGAAGCAATAGCGTGAAAAAATTTATCGGACAGATCCGATAAAAGACCTACCTCACAAACACAGGTTTTGTAGGATCGACTGTATGTTCCTCACTGTAACGATAACCATCGATATCAAAGCCCAAAATGTCTTCCGAAGTTTTTGAATTGTTGTCAATGAGATAACGCGCCATCAAACCCCTGGCCTTTTTGGCATAAAATGAAATGATTTTGAGGTTGCCGTTTTTGTAGTCTTTGAATATGGGCTCAATTACTGTTGCATCTAAGTCAGCTAACGAAACAGCAGAGGCATACTCCTTGCTGGCAAGGTTTACGACCAACTCATCAGATTGGAGTTCGCTATTGAGTTGGGCAGTGATTTTTTCTTGCCAAAACCCATAGAGATTTTTACTGCCATTCACGCCAAAAGAAATACCCATTTCCAAGCGATAGGGTTGCATCAAATCAAAAGGTTTGAGCATTCCATAAAGACCTGAAAGAATACGCAAACTGCTATTGAGGGTATCCCATTTTTCTTCGTCAATGGTATATGAATCAAGCCCAGAGTAAACATCACCATCAAAAGCGTACACAGCTGGACGAGCATTGTCAGATGTAAAAGGAGTCGTAAAACTCTGATTACGTGTCCAGTTTAGCTCGGCAAGTTTATCTGAAATTCCCATGAGTGACTTGAGCTCAGCTGGTGATTTTTTCCGCAATGCCAAATTCAAAGCAGCTGCTTCGTTGACAAAGACTGGCTGACTGCAATGCGCATGTGGCAATGGACTTTCATAATTTAAAGACTTGGCGGGGGATACTAATAGTTTCATATCAACAGCTTTTTGTCAAAAATATAAAGGGTTTTTGGGATAGGCAAGTTACAGATAGTCAAAGTGTTGATTGCTAAAAAGTATCTTCAATCCAACCGATGCTTTGCATAGTGTCGCCACTTGTCTAATACAGTAAGCATATCATTGGGTAAAGGGGCTTCAAATGACATCGGTTTGCCAGAAATAGGATGAACAAAGCCCAGCGTTTGGGCGTGTAGTGCCTGACGAGGGAGCAGTTTGAAGCAATTGTCCACAAACTGTTTGTACTTCGTAAAAGTAGTGCCTTTTAGGATGTTATCGCCCCCATACCGAGCATCACCAAACAGCGTATGCCCAATGTGTTTCATATGCGCTCTTATCTGGTGTGTGCGTCCTGTCTCAAGTCGGCATCTCACAAGTGTTGTGTATCCAAATCGCTCCACCACTTCATAGTGTGTAATGGCCTCTTTTCCTTGATCTCCATCTGGAAATACTGTCATAAGTAGGCGATTTTTGGGATCTCTACCAATATATCCTTCTATCGTACCAGTGTCATCCTTGACATCTCCCCAAACAAGTGCGTAATAACTGCGTTGCGAAGTTTTGTCAAAAAACTGTTTTGCCAGATGAGTCATTGCCTTTTCTGTCTTTGCCACGACGAGTAAACCACTGGTATCTTTATCAATTCGATGAACCAATCCAGGCCTATCATTGGCGTTTAATGGCAATGATTCAAAATGGTATAAAAGAGCATTGAGCAAGGTTCCATTGTAGTTCCCATGACCAGGGTGAACAACCATCCCAGCAGCTTTATTGACCACTACCAATGCATCGTCTTCATAAACAATTTCAAGTGGAATGTCCTCACCAACAAGCAGGTTTTCATATGGGGGATGAGTAAACAATACCTTGACCTCATCTCCACCTTTGACCTTGTAATTTGACTTCACAACCACATCATTGACACGTACACTTCCAGCCTTTGCTGCCTGTTGGATTTTGTTTCGCGTTGCATTCTCAATGCGATTCATCAGGAATTTATCTACACGCAGGGCTAGTTGACCACTATCAGCAGCAAAGGAATAATGCTCATACAGAGAATCGTCTATATCTTGTGTTTCCATCAGCGACCACGTTTTCCATTTCCGAGAACCAAATCAACTTTGGAGGATTTTGGAATTTTTTCACCCGGCTCAATTTCGTCCCCTTCAAATCGCAAAGCCAAGACCATGTCTTTTCCAATATTATTGCGATAAGATATTTTTCCAACCTCAAGTCCAACTGCTCGAAGCGAAGTAACTGCATTGCGATAGGTAACTTGGACCACGTTTGGTATGGATACTTTTCGATATGTAGATGGATTGAGTGTGAGATAAATTTTACGTCCACGTTTCACTTGTTCAAATGCTCGAGGTTGCTGCTCGATTACAGAAAATGGAGGAATTTCTGGATTGAAATGAGTGGAGTCGATGACTTCAAAATTTAATTTAAGATCTGAAAGCATCTCATTTGCATCACTCAACTGAACTTGATATAAATCTGGCACTTCAATTAAATTATTTTGACGGGTGTGAAAGTGCAACCCAACAAACAATAAGAAAATAAACCCAACAAGAATAAGCCCTGCTTTAAGCAATAAAAAAATCAGGGTTTTACTAATAAAAAAATTCAATAGTCGCATGGATTGTGCTTGTTTGCAAAAATATTCTATGTGTGGGGTCAAAATTAATGATATTTTTGTCAAATGAGACCACGAGTAGCTGTCATCATGGGTGGATACACTTCGGAACACAACATTTCGATGAAAAGTGGTGCTGTAGTAATGGCACATATAGACAGAGATGCTTATGAAGTATATGCTGTTCATATCAAAAAAGATGCATGGTTGGTTGAAATAAATGGCAATTGGAAACCAATCGACATTTCTGATTTTAGCTGTGACGACATCAAATTTGATGTTGTTTTCAACTCTGTACATGGCGCACCTGGTGAAAATGGTGAAATTCAAAAATATTTTGACAGCTTACATATCCCCTACACTGGTTGCTCTGCCCAACTATCATCGTTGACCTACAACAAATACAAGACCTTAAAATTACTAGAGCCTCATGGCATCGCCATGGCAAAACGCATTGTTTTAACTGCAAAGGATACGATCAATACACATGAAATTGTTTCAAAGCTAGGGCTTCCTTGCTTTGTGAAAGCCAACCAAGCAGGTAGTAGTTTTGGTGTTTCCAAAGTTCATAAAAAAGAAGACCTAAGCAAGGCAATTAAATTTGCATTCAAAGAAGACAATACAATACTCATTGAATCTTTTTTAGAAGGTATTGAAGTATCCATTGGGGTTATTACTTACAAAGATACAGTGCGCGTTTTGGCACCAACAGAAATCGTAACTGAGAATGGTTTTTTTGACTTCAGCGCAAAATACGAAGGCAAATCTGCAGAAATCACACCTGCTCGATTGACAAATGCGCAACATGATACACTACAAACAGCTGCCAAAAAGGTCTATACTACTCTTGGCATGAAAGGATTGAGTCGAAGTGACTTCATCTTTGTTGGAGACACGCCTCACTTTTTAGAGATCAACACTGTGCCAGGACTTACAGAAGAAAGCTTGTTGCCACAACAAGCCAAACATGCTGGCATTTCTTTAAAAGAACTATTTAGCAATGCCCTAGTTGAGGCCATTGAAAAATAAATAACTTTGTATTATGAAACGAGCTGTCTTTCCAGGATCCTTTGACCCTATCACTTTAGGTCACCAAGACATCGTAGAACGAGGCGTCACGATATTCGATGAAATCATCATTGGCATTGGTCATAATGCTGATAAAAACTATATGTTTTCGCTCGATCAACGAAAAATGTTTATTGAGCAGTGTTTTCAAAACAATCCAAAAGTCAAAGTGATGGATTACAAAGGGTTAACAATTGATTTTTGTAAATCTACAAGAGCGAATTATCTTCTGCGTGGGGTTCGAAACAATGGTGATTTTGAATTTGAAAAAGCCATCGCTCGTACCAATCGTGAACTGTCAGAAATCGAAACAGTGTTTTTGTTAACCTCTGTGCAAACTTCATTTATCAGCAGTAGTATAGTCAGAGAAATCATCCGAAATAAGGGAGATTATAAACGATTCGTGCCTGATTGTGTACGCGTCTAAGAAATGTTCAGATGATCGAGTAAATACTTGATATTTCCATAAGAATTTTCAAGTGCTTTGGCCATTTTCGTTGGGCCTTTCCATTCAGCTTTTGTGATGTCCTCTTGCGATTCTGGTTTCAATTTTCCAGAGAAGTTTGTCGTCATGTGAAACCAGTAGGTTTCTTTGAGTCGATATTGGTTATTCCTCCTAAAAACATGATATGTAATACCAGCAAAACTGATCAACTTTAGTTTTTTGACGCCAGTTTCTTCTTTCACTTCGCGCAATGCTCCATTTTCCAAAGTCTCTCCTTTGTCAACTTTTCCCTTGGGCAGATCCCATTTATTCTTTCTAAAAATAAACAGCATCTTACCTTTTTTGTTTCGAACCAAACCACCTGCTGCTTGAACCAATGGCAATTTTGTTTTAAACATATCAATCAAAACAGAGGGGTCATCATCAACCAAAAAGATTTTATTTGAACCTGCGGTCTTCACTGCCTGCATAATGGTTTTGAAAGTTGATGATGCAAGTGGCAAAACAATCGCATCTTTAGACTTTGCGAGTGAAGATGTTAGGGTAATCAACTTTGTATTGATAAAAACTTTATACTTTTGTCCCATGATTCACGATGCCTTCACAGCTAAAAAAGTTGCTGAGTTACTCATACAAATTAATGCAATAAAGTTGGAACCCAAAAATCCATTTACTTGGGCCAGTGGTTGGACTTCACCAATTTACTGTGACAACCGTATTGCTTTGTCTTATCCAACAGTTCGCACATACTTGCGAGAGGAGTTTGCAAAACAAATTGAAAAACATCATGGCAAGCCCGATGCAATTGCTGGTGTGGCTACTGGAGCAATTGGGATTGGTGCCTTGGTCGCTGAAAAACTCAATTTGCCATTTGTTTACATTCGTCCAAAACCAAAAGGTCATGGGCGTAAAAATCAGATTGAAGGAGTATTGCCCAAAAATAGTCAAGTTGTTGTGATTGAAGATCTGATCAGCACTGGAAAAAGCAGCATGGAAGCGATAAAGGCATTGCGAGAAAGTGATGCGTCGATCAAGTGTTTACTATCTATTTTTGATTATAATTTTAAAGTGGCGAAAAAGCGTTTTGAAAAAGAAAATGTCAGTGTGTATTCATTGAGTGATTACAATCATTTAATAGAACTCGCAACAGATAATAGATTTATATTGAAAAGTGAAGAGCAGATATTGAGAAATTGGCGTTTGGCTCCTCAAAAATGGAAACCCTAACAGCATATGGAAATCAACAGCTCAACAGCCACAGTTGATCAGTCAACTGAAATGCTTTTTTCGAAACTCTCACAAGTTGAAACCTATAAACAATTGATGCCAGAAGGTGCTCAATTTACAACGATAAGTGACAGTCAATTCCGATTTAAGCTTGGTGGAATGCCCGAAATAGGTCTTACCATCAGCGATAAACAACCCAATGAATCAATCTTTTTAAAATCATCCAGCGATAAAATCTCTTTTTCGCTACGAGGGAAGCTGACAGAAGTTTCAGCAGATCAAACCGACATTCAGCTTCATTTCAAAGGAGATTTCAACCCCATGATGGCAATGATGGTAAAAAACCCATTGACACAATTCATGGAGTCATTGGTCAGCAACATGCACAAATTGTAACTCTTTTACATCAAATTTTTGCGTACCAGATGTCGTTTCCAAAACCAGCTTACCCTCAGAATTGACAGATTGAATGATCCCCTCAAACGTTTTATTGTCTTTTAAAAACAGCCTGCTTTGGCCAAGGCCATAGAGGGATTTATGATAATCATCATTACAATTTTTTATAGGGGGTGTCAAGCATTCAATAAGGCTAGTAGTCAGGTAAAACAGCAAAGCATCAATGTCATAACTTTTTCCTGTCAACAACTGCATCGAAGTCGCATTTGGAAGGTTTTGGAATTCAACTTGATTAACGTTTAAACCTACACCAATAATGAAGGAACTGACAGTTGATTGGTGAACGCTACTTTCAATTAAAATCCCAGCCAGTTTGCTGTCGCCTGACAAAATGTCGTTTGGCCATTTAACACAGATATTAGGTATTTGAAATGATGAAAGCCAATGCAGCAAACAAACAGAAACAATTTTGTTGATTGAAAAAACTTCTTTGATTGGCAGGGTAAAATTTGGCATATGAAGAGAAAACATTAGGTTTTTTCCAGCTTGACTTGTCCAAACTTGCCCACGTTGACCTTTCCCTTTTTTTTGATATTGGCTCATGACAATAGTAGGTGTTGTTGGTTTTTTTTCCAAAATCAACTTGCGCAAGTAGTCATTTGTAGAGTCAATGGCATCAAGTTTGATTATATTCATGAAGCAAAACTAGCAAATAAGGTATCGAATTACGCGAATTTGTGATAGATTTGCTTCACCAACTTATATGGGTAAACTCGAAAACACTGATCAACTCATCGCAGCGATAGTCGACGCTCTCGAAGATATTAAGGGGGAAGACATTAAAGTGTTGGACTTGAGAGATATTGAAAATGCCGTTTGCAAATATTTTATTGTTTGCTCGGGAAGTTCAAACACGCAGGTGAATGCTTTGGCGGGATCAGTTCAAAAAAAAGTAAGTAAATCACTTCTTGAGAAACCATATCAAGTTGAGGGGACAGAATCAGCAGAATGGGTTCTTTTGGATTATATTGACATTGTTGTTCATATTTTTCAAAAAACTATTCGGGAATATTACGATATCGAATCTCTTTGGGGTGACGCAAAATTGATAGAAATTGCTTCTAATTACTAAAAATGGCTAAAAAAGAAAAAACTCCGAATAAAAAAACCAACTATAGTTCCTACTGGCTCTATGGCTTGATTGCTGTGTTTTTTATCAGCATGTCTTACTTCAATAATAGTGGCGTTTCAAAAGATCAGCGAATAAACATCTCAACATTTGAACGATTTTTGAATGACGATGAAGTAGAGCGCGTATTGGTCATCAATAAAAG
>CAXGAP010000041.1:0-7632 GCA_964008075.1 uncultured Flavobacteriaceae bacterium | reverse complement strand
TAAGGAATAACAACAGAAACATCAACATGATTTTGTTTATTCACTCCCGATTTTGCTTTAGCTTCTTCTAGTAAAGAGTCCTGTGATCCAACCAACAACTAACCCATAAATACAAGAAAAAATCAAAAGAAATGGATAAGTAACCCAAAAGAATTTCGCTTGCATATCTACTTGTTGTTGAATCTGATCGGAAGTCATCTGGGGAAACCTTTCTGCCATTTGCTTTGCTGTAACCTCGTTTCCGAGCCTTTCAACAAAATCTGGCTCAATGACATTCGCAAATAAAAGCGTGTAAAATACAGCTATAATTCCTGAGATCAGTGCTGTTGCTGTGCCGAGTTTTACTGCCTGCCTTACGCTTAATTTATTACCATTTGCAGATCGAAAACTAACAATGGCAATGATGATACACGCTGCAGTTACAACTAAATTTACAATTTGAGGTACGTTTGAACCTGAATAGGTGAGGTCCATAAAGTGTAACATCAAACTGAAAAAAATGGTTATAATTGAAATGATCATACCATATTTATAGCTGTAGGTTCGAATGGTAGGGGTGTTTGTTTGCATGATTATTGTTTAATTGTATGGTAAAATTAGGAAAAACTATTAAATTTGCACACGTTTTAATTTCACTAAACTAATGAAATCAGGTATTCATCCCGATAATTACAGATTGGTAGCTTTCAAAGATATGTCTAATGATGATGTCTTTATTACAAAGTCAACTGCAAATTCTAAAGAAACAATTGATGTTGATGGTATTGAGTACCCATTGATCAAACTTGAGATTTCAAGAACTTCTCATCCTTACTATACTGGAAAAGCCAAATTGGTTGATACTGCTGGTCGTATTGATAAATTTAAAAACAAATATGAAAAGTTTAAAAAATAGACTTTCATATTTGCTTCACCTCTCTTTGGGAGGTTTTTTTATTTTTAGACTTTACAACATCACATGAATATCCGGTTGTTTGATGGATTAGACAGAGAATACTTGCTTCCTTTTGTCTATTTGCACCCTGTTGCTGACTTGTTTATGGGTGGTATGACTTTTAGAGAGCGATGGCTCAAATTGTTTGCAAATACTGTGACTGTCGAAACAGTTGATTATCTAACTGAACCAAATGACATAACCCCTGACATATGCATACTAGCGTCTTTGATTCCTACTCTAGAATTTGTCGATGCTGTTCAATCTTTAGCTCCCAATCAAAAACTCGTCTGCGAGGGTGAGGTTCTTGCTTATCATGGGAGTGTTGCTTCAAATGATTTTAGGTTAGATTCATACGAAAACATTTCGATTCAAAAATCAAAATATACTCGTATCAAACACAACTGGGATCTTTTCCTTATGAATGAGCATGCACTGCGATTTGATATTTCTATACTCTCACAAGACAAAATCTCCGCAAAGATAGCAGACACCAACTTACAAATTGGCGATGGTGGAATTACAATCGGCTCCAATGTGAACATGGAAGGGGTTAGCTTAAATACATCCGATGGCCCAATTTTCATTGAAGAGGGCGCAACAATCATGGAGGGCTCTATGTTGAGGGGACCTTTGTATATTGGAAAAAACAGTATTATTAAAATGGGCACCAAGGTTTATTCCAATTGCTCCATTGGACCAAAGGCAAAAGTCGGAGGGGAAGTCAATAATGTTGTTTTCTTTGGCAATTCCAACAAAGGTCATGATGGCTTTTTGGGTAATGCTGTGATTGGCGAGTGGTGTAATATTGGCGCCGGGACAGATGCTTCAAACCTTAAAAATGATTATGGGCTTTTACGTGTTTGGGATTATAAGATTGGTAATTTCGCCAATACTGACTTGCAGTTTTGTGGACTTATGATGGGAGATTACTCCCAATGTGCTATTCAAACCACTTTTAATACTGCTACTGTTATTGGGGTTGGTTGTAACTTATTTGGGCATGGTTTCCCACGCCAGTTTATCCCTAGTTTTTCGAGAGGAGGCGCACAAGGCTTTACCGAAAACCAAATCGATAAAGTAATCGAAACTGCAAAAACTATGAAAAAGAGACGGGGTGTTGAACTTACCTTAAAGGAAAGCGAGCATCTACAAACAGTATTTCAAAGTACTGCAAACCTCAGAAATTAATTCACGTTCATTTTCTTACTCTTCGAAGATCAAGCATATTCACTGGATTGGGGATCATTCCCTCTACATTGGGGTGTGTGAAGCGAAGAACTTCATCATAATACAACAGAACAAAAGGTGCTGTATCAATCAGTTGTTGATCTAAGTTGTTGATCAAATTGTTCCGTCGATCTGCATCCAAGGTTGCAGCGATTTCTTTATAGCCGTCGTCAAATGTTTTGCTTTTGAAGTGCGTGTAATTGGGGCCATTTGGAGAAAAATTTTCTGAAAAATAAGGCAGTAGATAATTTTCAGGATCAGGGTAGTCTGCTACCCAGCTGGCACGAAATAATTCTAATTTTCCATTCGACTTGGCCTCGCGCAATGCTGCTGAAGGCATCACCTCAATGTTGATCGTTATCCCAATTTTATTGTATGCATTTTGAAGATATGTACACAAATCAACATAATTTTCATCTGTTGCGAGAGAAAAGGTCGGATTCTGAATCCCAGTATCTACACGAAACTGCTCCAAGAGCTCTTTTGACTTTTTCATGTCAAACGAATACCCTTGAACAGCTAGATTGGTATTGAGTCCATGAGGGATAAAACCTTTAGTTGCAGGATTTCCGATATTATTTTTTAAAAACCGAATCATTTCCTGTCGATCAAGACCATAATTTAGTGCTTTTCGCAAGGCAATGGATTGAATTTCAGCTTTTTTATTGTTCAAGTAAATGCCGATATATTCTGTATTTAGATAAGGAGAACGGAGGAGCTTGATGCTGTTTCTGTACTTCTTTTTCAATTGTCCATTTTTATCCAGCAACTCATCTTTATATGATGCATCCAGCGAATTGATCATGTCTAATTTCCCTTGCAGAAACAACAGAAACTCACTTTGTTTATCTGGCACAAAAGTGATGGCCACAGATTCGAGATGTGGCAACTGCTCTCCCTTTTCGTTGGTTTCAAAATACAGTTGATTTTTTCGCAACACCATTTTTAGGTTTTGCATCCAAGCTTTAACATAAAATGGCCCTGTACCAATTGGTTTGGTACTGATGGCGTTGTTTGGAAGGTCATTAAGTTCTTCTGGTAGAACACTGAGGTACTTCATACTCAAAATCCCGAGAAAAGGACTAAAAGGATGGATGAGTTCAATTTTAAATGTTTTATCATCAATAGCTTCGTAATGCTTTACACTCTCCAGTGTCCACAGCCCTGGTGATGCAATTTTTTTGTTTTTAATCCTGTTAAAACTATAAACAAAATCACTGGCAGTGACAACTCTCGTTTTTTGATCTCCAAAGATTTCAGACTTATGAAAATAGACATCATCACGTAAATAAAAGAGATAGGTTTTTGCATCTTCAGAAATCTCCCAATGGGTTGCAATATCAGGTTGTATGTTGAGTTCATCGTCAAGTCGTACAAGACCATTAAAAATTTGATTCATTGCCCAAATACTTCGCAAATCTCGTGCGTATGCAGGATCTAGGGTATTGATGTTTTCATGAATATTGAGTCGAAAAATATGCTGGGAATCGATTTTGTTGTTTGAAGAACACCCTAATAGACAAATAAGGATTATTGAAATAAATCCAAACCAAATCAAACTATATTTTTTGTTCCTTTCCAAGGCTTTATATTTGCACCATAAAATTAAACCAATTCTAATAAAGTTTTGATATCTGCGACTGTTGCTTTTAAAACCTTAGGTTGTAAACTAAATTTTTCAGAGACCTCTACTTTGGCACGTAAGTTTACCGAAGCAGGTTATGAGAGGGTTCCTTTTGACATGAAAGCTGATGTTTATGTCATTAATACTTGCTCAGTCACTGACAATGCGGATAAAAAATTCAATTCATTGGCACGCCAAACGCGCCAGCGCAATCCCAATGCATACTTGATTGCAGTTGGTTGTTATGCCCAACTTCAACCTGAAGAATTGGCCAAAGAAGGCAGTGTTGATATGGTTTTAGGTGCGAAAGAAAAATTTGACATAATATCTTATTTAACTGATTTATCAAGAAAAGAGCAAACCCAAGTTCATGCTTGTTCTATCGAAGAAACAGACACCTATGTTGGGAGCTATGCGATTGGAGAGCGCACACGTGCGTTTTTAAAGGTTCAAGATGGTTGTGATTATAAGTGCACCTATTGCACTATCCCACAAGCACGTGGAATTTCAAGAAGTGGTGTGCTAGAGAACATCATCAGTCAGGCCAAAGAAATTGTGCGTAAAGACATCAAAGAAATTGTATTGACTGGGGTCAATATTGGCGACTATGGGAAAGGTGAATTTGGCAATAAAAAACATGAGCATACTTTTCTTGAACTTGTGCAAGCACTAGACGAGGTTGAGGGAATAGATCGTTTTCGAATCTCTTCGATTGAGCCTAACTTACTTTCGGAAGAGTTGATCAATTTTGTTGCTGAATCCAAACGATTTGTCCCTCATTTTCATATTCCACTCCAGAGTGGAAACAATGAAATTCTTGGTCAAATGCGTCGTCGTTATCAACGCGAATTATATGTTGATCGAGTCAATCAAATCAAGCGTTTGATGCCAGATGCTTGTATTGGAGTGGATGTTATTGTTGGCTTTCCAGGCGAATCAGACCAACACTTTTTAGACACCTATTCTTTCTTAGTTGATCTGCAAGTCTCCTATCTCCACGTGTTTTCATACTCTGAGCGACCCAATACGCCAGCAGCATCTATGCAAAAACAAGTGCCAAGAGCAGTGAAACAAAAACGATCGAAGATGATGCGAGGATTGTCTGCAAAAAAGCGTCATGCTTTTTATGAAAGTCAACTTCATAAAACAAAAACCATTTTATTTGAAGCTGAAAATAAAGAAGGCTATATCCAAGGATTTACAGAAAACTATGTAAAAGTCAGAATGCCATGGGATCCTGGTCTTCAAAATCGAACACTTAAAGCAACCCTTTCAGAAATTGATCAGAGGGGGATGGTTAGACTCGCAAAACTGCAATTGGTTTAGATACGTACACCAACAGGAAGCATGCTGCGATACCTCTTGTTTTTTTTAATAAAACTTACGATATCAGGGCTTGTTGGCATCACACTCACGTTACGATCTTCGATGATGGAAAGCACTTCTTTAATGAATTCCTCTTTAAAAATAGCGTCATCGATATTTTTAGGTAATATCAATTTTGTCAGAAAAATTTTTCTTTCTTGTTGCGCATACTCGATTTTGGCCAAACCGTCATTTGTTTCGGTTTCAAATTGGCGCAAAAAGGAATTATCTATGATTTCCATAACATCAAACTTTCTGCAAATTTAAGCAAAATAAAAAAGACTGTAGTTTTGTAGGGTCATGAATAATGAAATCCATGTGTATTGTATGCCTGGAATGGCAGCAAATTCGAAAATTTTTGAATACGTACGTTTGCCCAAACAGTATAAAATTCATTTGTTGGATTGGATTGAGCCTACAGAAGACGAGAGCCTTCAGTCATACGTCAGTCGGCTGAGTGAAAAGATAACGCATGAGCAGCCAGTTTTGATTGGTGTTTCGTTTGGAGGAATTATCGTTCAGGAAATGAGCAAAATTATTTCAACAAAAAAGGTCATTATCATATCTAGTGTAAAGTCATTTAAGGAATTCCCAATTCACTTCACACTTGGTCGAAAATCGAAGGCGTATAAATATTTCCCAATACAATGGGTTGATAAAACAGAGGACTTTATCAGTTTTGTTTTTGGACCATCCATGAAAAAGAGAATGAAGCTTCATAAGTATTACCTTTCTGTTCGAGATAAAAAGTATCTTGACTGGGCTTTGCATCATTTTTTTCAATGGGATAGAGAAGAAGCTGACCCAGATGTGGTTCATATTCATGGTTCCATTGATGCTTTGATTCCAGTATTTACTATCAAAAATTATATATCAGTACCAGGTGGAACACACGCCTTGATTTTGCAAAAAGCACCTTGGCTCAACAAACATCTTCCAGAAATCATATCAAAATGAAAAATAAGTTTTTACCAAAGTTCACTTTTTTCTTTCTGTTATTTGTAATCATTTTTTTGACAAAATGCAACACAGCCAACAGCACTTCATCTACTCATTTGAAGCTTCAAAGCATCCCATCACAACCAAAAATGATATCATTTGCCAATGAAAAAGTACCTCTGGATAAGAACTATGTCCAGGAGCGATTGGATCGTGAATTATTGGTTAATACTTTTTGGCATTCAAATACGATTTTGGTGTTAAAACGTTCAAAAAAATACTTTCCAATCATAGAGCCCATCCTCAGAAAAAATGGCATTCCACATGACTTTAAGTATTTGGCAGTCATTGAAAGTGGTTTGATTCATGTAAAATCACCAGCAGGTGCAGAGGGTTTTTGGCAGTTTATGCCACAAACAGCAAGAGAATATGGATTGCAGGTCAATGATTATGTTGATGAGCGTCTAAACCTAATAAAATCGACTGAAAGTGCAGCTGCATATTTGAAAGATGCTTATGAAGTGTTTGGGAATTGGACTTTGTCTGCAGCGTCATACAATGCTGGAATGCAGAGAATTCAATCTGCAATGAACAAGCAAAAAGCAAAGTCCTATTACGATTTGTTTCTCAATGAAGAAACCAGTCGATATATGTATCGACTACTCGCCACAAAGTTGATTTTTGAATCACCTGAAACCTATGGTTTTGCGATTACTGATGAGGAGGCTTACGCTTTTCCAAATACCAAGCTTGTTCGAATCAGCAAGTCGAACATTAACTGGGTTGATTTCGCCTTGTCTCACGACATGAGTTATGCTGATTTTCGAGAATTGAACCCTTGGATTAAAGGGCATTCAACTGCCAATCGAAACCAAAAGGAATATGGAATTCTCGTCCTGGGGGACTAAATTCGCTTTAGCTGTTGTTGCATAAGCTTGATTTGTTCGCCCATAATTCCTTGTTTGTCGAGTTTTTTGGCTTCTTTGAGAAGTGTAGTTGCTTCTCTTTTTCTTCTTTTTTGCATAACAATCCCTGCAAGACTGAGTTTTGCCATCGCCATATCATGCTTCATATTGAGACCAAGTGATATAGCTTTTCGAAAGTATTTTTCTGCTTGTGTGAGATTTGATTGAGAAGTGATGACTCCTCTTATGAAATTATAATATCCAACTTGCTTTGTCGTTAAAGCGCTTTCTGGATTTTTGATTCTGTTTAACCATCTTTCGGTTCCCTGAAAATCTTGTTTTCGCATGCGGAGAAAAGCCAGCAATAGAATTTCATTTTTATAATACAGGAAAACAAACACTCCAGAAAGAAAGATCAAGGCAATGCCATTGCCGATAAATTCTTCTGTAAATTGGTAAACAGCATAGAACAAACTTAAAACGGCTAGAACGATTTTGATAAATTTTGGAAACATCTTATAGATTTTCTGTTCAAAAATAATTAATTCTTATGAAATGCTTCTTGAAATCGTGGTTTTATATTGTATATTTGCAGCCGTTTGAGTAAGAGATACACAATATATTATGAAAAGAAC